>JAZOQS010000048.1:0-2776 GCA_045656205.1 Clostridia bacterium
GCGTGGCGCATATATGCAGAGAGAGGCACATATGAAAGACTCTTTTACAATTACGGAAATTAACGAATATTTAAGAAATATAATTGAATCGGACGGGCTTTTGGAAAACATCTGGCTTAAGGGTGAGATTTCCAACTTCAAAGCTCACAGTTCGGGGCATCTTTATTTCACACTTAAAGATGAAACTTCGGTTCTCCGTGCAGTAATGTTCAAGGGCGCGGCATCGTCGCTTCTTTTCAGACCGGAGGACGGAATGAAGGTTATGGCCCGTTGCTCTGTCCGGGTTTATGTTGCCGGTGGTGGATATCAGGCTTATGTGACCGAAATGAAGGTGGACGGGCTTGGTGATTTGCACGTTGCGTTTGAGCAGCTTAAATTAAAACTTGCCGAAGAGGGGCTTTTTGATGTTTCGAGAAAAAAACCTCTGCCAAGATTCCCATCAAGGATAGGCATAGTAACTTCTCCGACAGGTGCGGCAATAAGGGATATGCTAAACATCCTTGGCAGACGGAGCAAATATCCCGAAATTTTCATTTACCCCACCCTGGTTCAGGGGCCCGATGCACCGCCACAGATTGCGGAGGGAATAAGATATTTCAACGACACAAAAAGTGTTGATGTTATTATAACCGGTCGCGGAGGCGGATCCATCGAGGATTTGTGGGCGTTTAATGACGAAGGTGTGGCAAGAGAAATTGCCCGCTCGGAAATTCCCGTAATATCGGCAGTAGGACATGAAGTGGACTTTACCATAGCCGATTTTGTGGCAGACCTTCGGGCGGCAACCCCATCAGAGGCGGCAGAACGCGTTGTGGCAGATGATATTGAAACCAAAACAAGACTTAAAACGGCTATGGACAAGCTGGTATCCGGACTTAAAAATAATGTCCTTGAAAAACGTGGACTTGTTCAGTCACTTAATATGGACCGCGTTTTTGCCGGTCTTGAAAAAGGGATTGAGGACAGACGGATAAAAACAGACGAGTTGACAGATGACCTTTTGCGTGGTGCAAATCTCTTGATTGAACGCAAATCCCAGCAGCTTAAAACGGCTGTGGCAGGGCTTGAGGCACTAAGTCCGCTTGCGGTCCTGTCGAGAGGGTACAGCATCGCGTTCGGCAAAGAGGGGAAACCTATTGCATCGGCAAAAGATGTTAAAATCGGTGACAATATAACAGTAAAACTTGGCGACGGAGAAATCGGCGCCGAGGTAAGGAGGAATTCCTGTGAGTGAGAAAAAAACTTTTGAACAGACAATTTCTGAGCTTGGTGAAATAGTTAAAAAGCTGGAAAACGGCGGAACACCGCTGAACGAAGCAATGGAACTTTTTGAACTGGGCGTAAAATATACAAAAGAATGTAACAAAATGCTTGACGAGGCGGAACAGAAAGTGAAAATTCTTCTTAAAAACGCTGACGCCAGCATTTCGGCAGAGGATATGGAGTAATGGATTATAAAAATAAACTTATGGCACTTGCGGCAGAGGTTGAAAGTGCACTTGATAAATATCTCCCTGAAAGAGAATGTGCGCAAGCTGATATTTATAAAGCCATGCGATACAGTCTTCTGGGTGGCGGCAAACGAATAAGAGGGGTGCTCACCCTTGTGTGCTGCCAGCTTGCAGGCGGAAAAAAAGAAGATGCAATGCCCTTTGCGGCAGCAATTGAAATGGTTCACGCCTACTCGCTTATTCATGATGATTTGCCCGCTATGGACAATGATGATATGAGGCGGGGCAAACCGTCCAACCACATTGCGTTTGGCGAAGCTATGGCAATCCTTGCGGGTGACGGACTTTTAGGTGAGGCGCTCAACATTATACTTAAAAACTCTGAAAATTCACCGCGAGTGTGGAATGCAATGAAAATACTTGCGAATGCTTACGGCCCCGAAGGTATGCTTGGCGGACAGGTCATTGATATGCAGTCGGAAAACAAGCAGATAAGCTATGATGAACTGCTTAATCTTCAGCAGCATAAAACGGGAGCGCTTATAAAAGCGGCCTGCCTCATGGGGGCGACCGTTGGCGGCGGTGACGAAAATACACTTAAAAAGCTTGAAAGCTATGCGGAGAAAATCGGACTTGCTTTTCAGGTGAAAGATGATATTTTAGATGTTGAAAGCACCGACGAAGAACTTGGCAAAAACACAGGCAGCGATAAAGAGCAGGGCAAATCCACATTTGTCAGTCTGTGCGGAATAGATAAAGCAAAGGAAAAGGTTATGGAGTTGTCAAAAGAAGCGGCGGACCTTTTCCCGGGCGAAAAGGAAAGCGAGAAATTCCTGAGGGAAACAGCGGAATATCTTGCGATAAGAAAAAACTGACTGCGGAGGCGAAATATGAACGGTCTTGCAAGAAAAGTAGTAGAACATTTACAGAAAAACGACCTTACAATATCTGCGGCAGAATCCTGCACCGGCGGTATGATAACATCAACAATTGTAAATATCCCCGGAAGCTCGGTTGTGCTCGGCAGCTCCTTTGTAACTTACAGTAATGAAGCAAAACACCTTATTCTGGGCGTTCCTGAGGATGATATAAAATCCTGTGGGGCGGTGTCAGAAGTTGTTGCAAGAAAAATGGCGAAAGGTGCACGCTTTGTTGCGGGAGCGGACATTGGGGTTTCGGCAACGGGAATCGCAGGTCCTGACGGCGGAAGTGACGGAAAACCTGTGGGGCTTGTATATATTGCCATTTCAACAGGCAGAAAGTCAATGTGCAAAAAGCTTAAACTTTCGGGCAGCAGAAATTCTATAAGAAAAAAGACAACCAAA
>JAZOQS010000049.1:0-4575 GCA_045656205.1 Clostridia bacterium
GGATCATTTCAGCTGCTTCGTAAATTCTTCTGTCCATAGATTCAGGCAAAATGATTGTTTTTTTGTCTGATCTTGCTCTTTCCTTGATTCTTGTAAGAAAATCGCTCATTTGTATATGCACTCCTTTAAATAATATTTGAAATAATACTTAACCTTATATATTTTACCACAAATATTTCCATATTTCAAGAGGGAATTAAAATTCGCTTAAATATCTTTCACCTGTGTCGGGCAGGATTACAACAATAAGCTTGTCCTTGTTTTCTTCGCGTGATGCAAGAATTTTGCCGGCATGAACTGCTGCTCCTGCGGATATTCCGGCAAGAATACCTGTTTCAACCGCAAGTTTTTTCTCCTCGAGCTTTGCATCATCTGATTTTATGGGAAGAATTTCGTCACAAACCAGGGCATCAAAATTATCAGGCACAAAATTTGCGCCTATCCCCTGTATCCCGTGAGGGCCTGCCTCACCTTTGCCTATCATTTGCGATTCAAACGGCTCAACGGCTACCGCTTTAATGTCAGGATTTTTGGATTTTAAATATTTTGCAATCCCCGAAAGTGTTCCCCCTGTGCCTACTCCTGCAACAATAACACCAACCTTACCATCTGTATCCTCCCAGATTTCAGGTCCGGTAGTTTTAAAATGTACATCGGGGTTTGCAGGATTTGCAAACTGATCAGGAATGAACGCTCCGGGAGTTTTTTCTTTTATTTCAAGTGCTTTTTCTATCGCACCTTTCATTCCTTTTGCGCCTTCGGTCAGCACAATTTCCGCACCGTAAGCAGCGAGCAGTTTTCTGCGTTCCATACTCATGGTTTCAGGCATTGTAAGAATGACTTTATATCCTTTCACGGCTGCAATGGCTGCAAGGCCTATACCTGTGTTGCCGCTTGTGGGTTCAATAATAGTTCCGCCTTTTTTCAAAAGTCCGTCCTTCTCTGCAGCTTCAATCATAGAAAGAGCCGCACGGTCTTTAATGCTGCCGGCCGGATTGAATGCTTCCACCTTTGCAACAACCTTTGCTCCTGTTTTTTCGTCTGTATAAATATGAACAAGCGGAGTTTTTCCCACAAGTTCTGTTATATCATTATAAATTTTCATATTCAGACCTCTATTCTTTTGAAATTATATCCCTGTCCTTTTAGATACTCAAGAATCTGCGGCATCATACGGGCAGTAATATCTTTTTTCGCACTGTCGTGCATCAGAATCACAACGTCGCCCTCGTCGGTGCAATATTTTGCAATTTCATCCATACATCTCTGCTCCGAAAAAGGTTTCCCATCCGCATCTCCGTTGAGCGCAGTCCAGTCTACATATTTATAACCCATTTCCGCTGCAATATTACGGTAAATGTATTTCCAGTCCTCTTTGGAGCCTCCGGGAAATCTGAAAAGCTTAGTGAGATTTTCACTGCCGATTATATTCCCCACAACCTCTTCCCATCTGACAAGTTCACTTACAAACTCTTCTCTTGTACCATATACCTCATCATAATCGTGGTTATAGCTGTGGTTACCTATTGAATGTCCCTCTTCAAAAATTCTCCGCACCATATCCGGATTTTGTTCCGCTTTTTCGCCGAGAACAAAAAAGGTGGCTTTCGCTCCGTACTGATTTAATGCGTCCATGATTATTCCCGTGTTTTCCGACGGACCATCGTCAAAAGTCAGGTATGCCGTTTTCCTAGGCGATGCGGCATCATTTTGTATCAGTTGGCGGGTAATGTTTGCCTCGGACTGATAGACATTTCCACCGGTATACAGACTGCTGTCTGTTATTATATACTCATCCGTACCGCCGGTAAGCCAAAGAGATATAACTACTGCAAAACTCACCATCATAAAAAGAGCACCGTATTTTTTCACGAAAAACATTGTTTTTCCCCTTTTCGGCTTAAATTTATTTTATCATATTATATGCACGAGTTCAACATTTTTTTACGTCTGCCGCATAAAATTATTCTGTGGAGGTAATTAATTTGAAAAAAAGAAAAATCTTTATATTTATTATGCTAATCGCACTTACTTTTTCTTCCTGCAGTTTGAGGGAAACTTCGGGAGGTGTTGCAGAAAATTTAAGCAAAAAAAAGCTGTGCTGGGGACTTAAAAGAAACGTGGGCAAAGCACCGGACATAAACCCCGGCGAGCTTGAACTGCTAAAGACTCATAATGGCGTGTACCTTGGCGACACCAACAGTAAATCTTTATATCTCACCTTTGATGAGGGGTATGAAAACGGCTATACCGACGATATTTTAGACGTGCTTAAAAAGCACTGTGTACCTGCATGTTTTTTTGTGACAGGACCATACCTCGAAAAGGAAAAAGACTTAATTCTCCGTATGACCCAGGAGGGGCACGATGTGGGCAATCACACGGTAAACCATCCGAGTATGCCCTCTCTTTCGGAAGAGGAGCTTGAATGCGAACTGATAGAGCTTGACAGGGTGTTTTTCGAAACTACCGGCAAAACCATGAAATTTATGCGTCCACCAATGGGTGAGCACAGCGAAAAAAGTATGTATTTATCTAAAAAACTTGGCTATAAAACAGTTTTCTGGAGCATAGCGTATGAGGACTGGAATGTTGATAAACAACCGTCACTTGACTATGTATTCAGTTCTGTAATTGACAATCTGCATAATGGCGCAATAATTTTAATGCACGCCGTATCCTCGGCAAATGCACAGGCTCTCGAAAGTATTATTATTGAGGCAAAAAAACAGGGGTACACATTTAAGTCGCTTACCACACTTGATATGTAAAAAAGCAGATGCCAAGGCATCTGCTTTAATATTTTATTCTTCTCTGGAAACTGCCGTTTCTTCTGTCGGCTGTGTTTCTTCTGGCTGAGGTGTTCCCTCTCCCACTTCAGGCGGCTGAGTTCCGGCATCTTCGCCTTCTGTAACCTCTGCACCTGTATCCTCTGTCGCAGGCCCTCTGCGGACGGTTTTGTCTATCTTTTTATATCTGCTTGTGGAAACGTGAACAGTTTCTACAAGTGCTCCGTCCTTATAAATATGCTTGTATGTCTGCACCACATAACCTGTTTTGCCGGCATAGTCAACAACCTCTTTGCCTGGTTCAAGGTTTTCATCTTCTTCCACTATGAGTTCGGGAACAAGAGTTTGAGTGATAACATTTTCAATTTCAACAGTAATGGACGGGTCGAGTTTTTTACCCATAATAGTAATATAAACTCCCACATTATCGCTTGATGCAATAATTTTAATGGGTTCATTTGTATTATTTTTAAATCTGAAATCAATTTCCCCGTTGGCAACCGTTGCATCCTGACCATAAGGCACATAACCAACCGTCAGCGAATGGGCGTATCTTTTGACAATTTCAAGATTTGCATTTAAAATCGCACTGTAAAGTGCCGACGACACCTGACAAACTCCGCCGCCGATATCTTTTAAAATTTTTCCGTTTGCATATACATTTGCGGATTTATAGCCGCCCTCAACGGTAATAGGCTCAACATAGCTCAGGTATGCAAACACATCGCCCGGGTTTATAATAGCTCCGTTGATTTTACTTGCCGCAAGATGAACATTGCCCAGTCTGTTTCTGTCCTGGTCGGTGATTTTTGAAGTATATTTCGCCAGCACCTCGGTAAAGAGCCCGGTTTCGTCAAGAACAGTATTTTCCGGCTCAATTACTTCGGGCAGGAAATAAAAACTCTCATTTACCCCGCGATTTTCTTCTATGGCATTTTTAAGGTCTTTTTTATTGAATCTGTAACCGTTCTGTGCTTTTTTAATATATTTTTTACCGTCAATCTCCTCATAGTATGTATTGGTAGGATCTTTGACAATATTATCATATATTTCGTTTACATCAAAAGGCTTCGGCTGAGCATAAACAGATTCAAGTGTTATTTCACCACTCTCACCATTTCTTAAAAAGGAATCAAACTGACGTCTGAAATTTTCAATATCAACATAGTTGCCGTCGTGTCCGAACACCAGTTTTAATTTGTCGCCTTCCATGAAATAGTAATTGTCCGCCTTTAAGTTTTCAATGGATTCGCACATTTCGTCAATGGCTCTTCCCACATAATCCTCATTCACCGTCGGTTCAAGAGGAAGGTTTTCTCCCTTAAAAAGCAGTCCTATCCTTTTAAAAGCGTTCAAAAAGAAGTTTTTGGTTCTGCCTATCTGATATGCCATTTCAGCAGTTTTTGCCGCATCATAGCCTAAAATAGCGTCCTCAAAAGGTATGGTATAGTCGGTTCCGTTAAAATGAACAACAACCTCTCCCACCGGCATTTCTTTTACAAAACTATCATCAATGAGCTTTGTTGCTTCCTCTGTACTCATACCGGAAACGGAAAAGCCCTCGATTTTAATTCCTCTGGCAATTCCCTCGCCGGACATTGCAAAAACACCAAGCCCTGCTATAACTATAACCACCGCGAGGACTGCGCATATGGTTATAAGCAGAGGTCTGTTGATTTTTTTCTTGTTTTCATTATTATTTTCTTTCATAAACCCTCCAAGACCATCAGAGTTTTTCTATAACCACCGCAATAGGCGGACAGTTTGGTCTGTTTTTATAATCAAG
>JAZOQS010000050.1:0-5858 GCA_045656205.1 Clostridia bacterium
AGCCGGCATATTTGTCCAGCTTAATGAAAAACCAAAAAGAAAAAATATAATTAATCACAAGGAGAGTATTATCCATGAGAATTTTAATGATTGGCGCACATCAGGACGATAACGAGTTCCGTTGTGGCGGACTTGCAAGTAAATATGTAAAAATGGGTTACGACGTTCGTTTCCTCAGTGCGTGTAACGGTTGTGGCGGTCACCATATTATGGGACCCGAAGAAACAACTGCACGCCGTGCCAAGGAATCCGCAGCAGTTGCAGAGCTTTTGGGTGTTACATACGATGTATGGGATATAGCTGACTGCAATATTGAGGCAGACCTTGCTACACGCAAACGCATGATAAGATATATCCGCGAATACAATCCGGACCTTGTAATTTCTCACAGAACAAATGACTACCACGCAGACCATCGAGCAGTAGGTCAGCTTGTTCGTGATGCATCTTATCTTCTTACTGTTCCCAACGAATGCCCGGATACCCCTGCTATGAGAAAAATGCCCGTTATTATGTATAACGAGGACAAATTCAAAGACCCCGATTTCCGTGGTGATATTGTCCTTGATATGGATGATGAAATTGACACAAAACTTAAAATAGCTGATCTTAACGTTTCTCAGGTTTATGAATGGCTTCCTTACATTGAAGAGGCCAGTGAACCTGTTCCGGAAGATCCGGCAGAACGTTTTGAATGGCTTAAGGGTATGAATATTACCGCAGATACAACAGACGAAGAAGTAATGAATGCAAAACGCGGTTACTCCGTTCGTTTTGCAAAAACTGCCGCTCGTTTCAGAAAAGAGCTCATCGAAAGATATGGCGAAGAACGCGGCAGTAAAATAAGATATGCTGAAGCTTACGAGCTTTGCGAATACGGTGCACCTCTTACAGAGGAGCTGAAAAAAGCACTGTTCTCATTCTAAGAATAATTTGGGGAGAAGTTTTTACTTCTCCCCATTTTGTATATAAATATCATTTTCTCGTAAAATCGGATATGATATGAGTGTGTTTCCGTCAAGATTTTCGCTGAACAGACTTATGCAGTTTATTCTGAAGTTTTCGTAGGTTTTATAATAAAACTGACCTGTTTCGGTGTTGCAGCATGTACTGTAAGCGGTATATTCAAATTCTCCCGATTCAAGCCTAGTGCATCCTTTAGGCTGACTCACACTGCCTAAGATATGAAAAAACTGGCTTATCGACTCTTCTTCGGTTTTTCCCGCCAGAACATTCTGCGATGTAAAAACAGCTCTTACAAATCGCGACATTGAAGACAAATCTCCCGGAAGACCCATTGCTCCCATTCCCCTGCTGTATGCTTTCAGTTTTAGTTTTTCTGAAAAAGCACCGTGAGGGGTATCAGGCGAAAGTGTCATATAATTATTAAGATTAAAAAGCTGAATATCAAATGCGGGACTGTTAGTCAGCACGCCAACGGGGTTATCATAAATTTTAAGTCCGTCTCTTACCGCTTCAACCGTAATGGACCTTTCTTTGTCTGAAATTATCCAGTGAAGAGGTGTATTGGGCAGGTCCGGTCCGAAAGAAACGTCTGCTACATTTACCGTTTCAAGTTCAACTTCCGCCTCGGTCACACTTTTACATTTTCCTAAAATCCATGAAAAAAGCTCAAACGGAGCAAGGTTAATCTTTCCGCTTAATTGTGGCATATAAACAGCATTTCCCGGGAAATTCAGTGCCGCCATACCAAGTCCTTTTTCGTTTACAGCATCAAAATACAGAGGATATCCTTTTTCGATTTTTGCAACACCTATTATTGCATGGTGATTTTTTATTTCCTTTTCAAGTTTAAATATTAAGCCAAAGTTTCTTGGAGTTATTACTACCGTTTCTCCAAAGTCTCTTTCAATATCTAAATTTCTTCCAAAATAATGACTGCCTAAATTGCAGCTTACCGCCGTGCACATCAGAATCTGACAACCGGTTTGATAAGGTCTGCCGGCTTGTCCTTCATAAGCATAAGTGCCTCTTCAATCTTATCCATACCGTCAAACACGTGAGTTATAAGGGGACGTGTGTCAAGTTTACCTGTTTTAAGAAGAGCTGCCATTTTTTCCATTTTAAGTCTGCCACCCGGTGTGAGTCCGCCGCGGATGGTTTTATGTCCCATGCCTACCCCCCATTCAACGCGGGGAATTTTCACGTTATCGCCCTCGCCAAGATAGTTTACGTTACCGATAACGCCACCCGGCTTAAGCATTCGGATTGCCTGAGCAAAAGTATCATTATCCCCACCGGCAATTACGACTCTGTCAACACCTTCTCCATGAGTTTTTTCAAGTACCTGGTCAACAATATCACCCTGACGGTAGTTGATTATATCCGTTGCGCCATAATGTTTTGCTATTTCAACACATTTTGGTCTTGAGCCCACGGCATAAATGTTTGCCGCACCTCTCATATTGGTACCACACACCGCCATAAGTCCTACGGGGCCTATCCCTATAACGCACACATCATCGCCGAACTGAACATCTGCAAGCTCAACGCCGTGAAAACCTGTTACAACCATATCCGGGAGCATTGTTGCATCCACCGGGTCAACCCCTTCCGGCAGATGTGCCAGATTGGCATCTGCTTCGTTCACGTGATAAAATTCAGCAAATACGCCGTCTTTATAGTTTGAAAATTTCCAGCCGGACAGCATTCCGCTTGAATGCATCGGGTATCCCGACTGCGAATATTTTGTTCCCCAATCGGGAGTAATCGCCGGAACTATAACCTTATCTCCCGGTTTAAAATCTTTGACAAGAGAGCCAACCTCAACCACTTCACCCACCGATTCGTGACCAAGTATCATATCGTGGCGGTCGCCTATCGCTCCTGCCCAGACTGTATGAATGTCTGAAGTACAAGGCGCAACGCAAACAGGTTTTACTATCGCATCAAGCGGTCCGCACTGAGGTTTTTCTTTTTCTATCCAACCGGTTTTACCGATTGAAATCATTGCAAAGCCTTTCATATTTTGCCTCCTGAATGT
The DNA here is from genome assembly GCA_045656205.1 of Clostridia bacterium. GTDB lineage: Bacteria > Bacillota > Clostridia > RUG12999 > RUG12999 > RGIG7450. The sequence continues at coordinate 3,005 of JAZOQS010000050.1, forward strand.
AAAATCTGTGCTGTTTATACAGCATGGCTATAGTTTATACATTGTTGACAAAATTAATGCAATATTATATAATAATTTATTAGATTATCCTTACCTTAAGAAGGTGACTTAATGGAATTTTTAAATAATGTAAATTCTCCGAAAGATTTAAAAAAATTAACGCGCTCACAGCTCAAACAGTATGTTTCCGAGGTGCGCGAATTTATTACCGAAACCGTCACAAAAACCGGCGGTCATATGGCTTCAAACCTTGGAACTGTTGAAATAACCGCTGCAATGCACTATGTTTTTAACAGTCCGAGGGACAAGTTCATTTTTGATGTGGGACACCAGTGTTACACTCATAAAATTATAACGGGAAGACGCGATGAATTTGAGTCTCTCCGTCAGCTTGACGGAATTTCCGGATTTCCGAAACGAAGCGAAAGCGTTCACGATGTATTTAACACCGGTCACAGCAGCACCTCTGTTTCTGCAGCTCTCGGAATGGCTCGCGCCGCGCACATCCGTGACGAGCACTACCATGTTGTGGCTCTTGTAGGTGACGGTGCGCTTGGTGGCGGTATGATTTACGAGGCAATGGCTGATGCAGGTCATTCAAAGGATAGGCTTGTTATAATTGTCAATGATAACGAAATGGCAATTTCAAAAAATGTCGGTTCTGTTTCACGACATTTAAGCAATATCAGAACTGCAGATTTTTATAATAAATTCAAAAATGCCACAATGGAAACCTTTAAAAATTTCCCAGGCATAACTTCCGTTCTTTCAAGATGCAAAAACGGCATCAAAAATCTGTTTTTACGCAACAATATGTTTGAATCACTTGGATTCAGGTATTTCGGTCCGTTTGACGGTAACGACCTTGATAAAATGATAAACGTACTGTCGCACATTAAAAATATTGACGACAACTGTGTTGTTCATATTAAAACCGTAAAAGGTAAAGGCTATGCTCCCGCGGAAGAAAAACCGGCTGATTACCACGCTATGGCTCCGGCATCAACCGGAGAAACAAAGCCTGCCGGCAGAAGTTTTTCAGCCGTTATGGGAAACAAGCTTTTATCGCTTGCAAAGGATAATAAGGATATTGTAGCAATCACAGCTGCAATGAGCAGTGCAACAGGCCTTGCTCCTTTTTCAAAAGCTTATCCCGACAGATTTTTTGATGTAGGTATGGCAGAGGCGCACGCCGTCACAATGGCAGGAGGTCTTGCAAGTCAGGGAATGGTTCCGGTTTTCGCGGTCTACTCCTCTTTTCTGCAACGCGCTTACGACCAGATTCTACACGACATCTGTCTGCAAAATCTTCACGTAGTGTTCTGTCTTGACCGTGCAGGTGTTGTGGGTGAAGACGGAGAAACTCATCAGGGAATTTATGATGTGGCATATTTAAGTCATATGCCTAATATGACCATTCTCGCTCCTGCTGATTATGCTGAGCTTGAAACCATGCTTGAATATGCGGTAAACGAGCACAACGGACCTATAGCAATCAGATACCCGAAGACTCCCGTTATTGACACTCCGCATTCTTCTCCGGTAGAATTCGGGAAAGGTGAAATTGTTATCCCCGGTGGGGATGTGCTTATTTTATCATGCGGTAATATGCTTGGAAGAGCAATTGAAGTCCGGAAAATTTTAAGGGAAGACCGGATTTCTGCCATGGTAGTTGATTTAAGATTTTTAAAACCGCTTGATGTTGAACTTATTTTGTCAAACACTGTCGGCAAAAATGTAATAGTTACTATGGAAAATGCTGTGTTCCCGGGTAGTACCTCGGAGGATATAATTGCAATTTTACACGCAAATCACATAACTACCCCTGTTATACCTTTCACACTTCCCGACGTTGCTATTCCTCACGGAAATGCTGAAAAAATATTTGAAAACTGCGGTATGACTCCTCCTCAGATGGCGCAGGAAATCAAAGGATGGTTAAAATCGAAATGAAAAAAATCCGACTCGACGTATATTTAACTGAAAACGGACTTGCTCCCTCACGAGAAAAGGCAAAAGCATATATAATGTCCGGCATTGTTTTTGTTAATAACCAGAAATCAGACAAGTCCGGGGCGCTTGTTTCGGAAGAAGACCAGGTTGAAGTGCGCGGCAAGAAAATGCCTTATGTCAGCCGTGGCGGTCTTAAACTCGAAAAAGCAGTTAACAGTTTCGGGCTTGACCTGTCAGGAAAAATCTGTATGGATGCCGGAGCATCTACCGGTGGATTCACCGACTGTATGCTTCAAAACGGTGCTGTAAAAGTTTACTCTGTGGATGTTGGCTATGGTCAGCTTGCCTGGGAACTTCGCACCAATGAAAAGGTTGTAAACCTTGAGCGCACTAATATCCGCTATTTAACAGAGGAACAGGTTCCTGAAAAGGTTAACTTTATATCGGCAGACCTGTCATTTATATCACTAAAGCTTGTTCTTCCCGTCCTAAAAAACTTTCTTGCAGACGGCGGACAGATGGTGTGTCTTATAAAACCTCAGTTTGAGGCAGGGCGTGAAAAAGTGGGCAAAAAAGGTGTTGTCCGCGACAAATCGGTACACGAAGAGGTTATTGCCAATATATATGATTTTGCCTCCTCAATCGGGCTTTATGCTCACGGGCTTGATTTTTCACCCGTAAGAGGTCCCGAGGGCAACATTGAGTATCTTATACTTTTATCCGCCGAAAACGATAACATTGTTTCGTCGGATATAATCCCCGACCTTGTAAAAGCATCTCACGAGGAGCTTGACAAATGAAAAATACCAGAAAACTAACCTTTGCGGCAGTAGCCTGTGGACTCTCACTTGCTCTATTATATGTTTCCTCCCTTATTCAGACGGGGACAATTGCAACCGAG
>JAZOQS010000051.1:0-18182 GCA_045656205.1 Clostridia bacterium
AGGAAACGGCTGAATATATGGCGAAAATGCGTGAGCTTGATTTACCTCAGGAGGTAAAAGCAAAGCTTGAACATGAGATTGCGCGTCTTAAAAAGCTTCCTCCTGCAACGGGAGAAACGGGAGTTATCCAGACATATGTTGAGACGCTTCTTAGTCTGCCGTGGAACAAATCGGAGAAAAGCGAAATCAACATCAGCAAAGCGAAAAAGGTGCTGGACAGAGACCACTACGGACTTGAAAAAGTCAAAGAAAGGGTTATTGAGTATCTTTCTGTAATGAAACTTACCGGCAAACCGCAGGGTAGTATTTTGTGCCTTTACGGACCTCCGGGAACAGGTAAAACCTCAATTGTAAAATCAATTGCCGAAAGTCTGGGCAGAAAATATGTCAGAGTGTCTCTTGGCGGCGTTCGTGATGAAGCTGATATTCGCGGTCACAGAAAGACATATATTGGCTCAATGCCGGGCAGAATAATAGAAGCCATGCAGAGAGCAGGATGTGACAATCCGGTTATCCTGCTTGATGAAATTGACAAGATGTCGTCGGATGCAAGAGGAAATCCCTCTGCGGCGATGCTTGAAGTTCTCGACAGTGAGCAGAATCATGCTTTCAGGGATCATTACATTGAGCTTCCGTTTGATTTGTCAAAGGTAATGTTTGTTACAACGGCAAACAGTCTTGATACAATTGACAGACCTCTTCTTGACAGAATGGATGTTATTTCCCTTACAGGCTATCATTATGATGAAAAATTTGGTATAGCAAAACGCCATCTGTTGCCCAAACAGCTCAAAAAACATGGGCTTACAGGCAAAGAACTGTCGGTTTCTGCGGCGGCGCTTAAAGAAATTATTGACAGATATACAAGGGAATCGGGCGTCAGAACACTTGAAAGAAAAATTGCTGAGCTTTGCAGAAAAACTGCAGGAGAAATTGTGTCCGGCGAGGGAAAAACAGTTAAAATAACCCCGGCGAATGTGCAGAAATATCTGGGTGCGCCCATATATCAGGGAGCCAAAGGAATAAAACCCGAGGTTGGAACTGCGACAGGTCTTGCATGGACAAGTGTGGGCGGTGAAACCCTTACCATTGAGGTGAATGTCACAGAAGGCAAGGGCGATGTAAAGCTTACGGGAAATCTCGGCGATGTTATGAAAGAATCTGCCGGAGCGGCGATAAGCTATATAAGAAGCAGAGCAGAAGCTCTCGGAATTGACAAGGATTTTTACAAAACAAAAGATATTCATATACATGTTCCCGAGGGAGCAACACCAAAGGATGGCCCGTCTGCGGGTATTACAATGGCAAGTGCACTTGTTTCCGCTCTTACGGGAAGACTTTTGCGTGAGGATATTGCCATGACAGGTGAAATAACCATTCGTGGCAGAGTACTTGAAATAGGCGGTCTTAAGGAAAAAAGTCTTGCGGCACTTCGCACGGGGGTTAAAATGGTGATTATCCCGTCCGAAAATAAAAAGGACATTGACGAGCTTCCGCAGGTTGTCCGTGACAACATCAGTTTTATCTGTGCAGACAGTATGGATAAGGTGATAAAATATGCTTTTGAAAAGCCGGTAACGGTTAAACGCGAGGTTGCAAAAGAAGACAAAAAAACGTCTCATATGCCATTTATTTCGCCCGAAAAGGAAAGAATAAACAAATACATGAAATAAAATGGTTGACTTAAATGAGAAAATAGGGTATAATAATTAGAGTAGCTTGAGAGAGGAGTGTGTCCGTGAACAAGAATAAAAAATCTAATGTTATCTCCGGCGAAGAACATTATACAAACCTGATGCTTATTGTGGTAGCGGAAGCTATGGTGCTTCTTATAACACAACTGCTTATTTATAATGGTTTTAAATCTATATACCATCATGATCTGACAATGAAAATTGTGGTTCCTGTGATAACGGGGATTGCGGCGATAGTTGCGATTGTGAGTGCAATAGTTTATTTTATGAAAAAGAAAAATGCACTTATTTCGCTCGTTTTTGGCGGATATATAACCCTGCTTACGCTGGTTATAAAATATTTGCCGAGTTTTTACTCTGAAGCATGGGGCAAATATATGCCGAGCTATGAAAGAAATCAGAAGATTGGTATAATTTTGTCGGTAATATATGTAATTGCAGGGATTTTATACTGCATTCTGGCGGAAAAAAGGCGCCGTAAACTTGAAAAATAAGTAAGTCGGAGAGGGGCTATATTGCAGTTTTTAATTGTGATATGCTCCTTTTTCTGTTTAGCGAGGAAGAAATATTATGTGGATTTCAGACAAATGGAAAGATTTTGAAGTTATAGATACCGGCAGCGGTGAAAAACTGGAACGGTGGGGGGATATTCTTCTTGCCCGCCCCGACCCGCAGGTAATCTGGGAAGGTCGTTTCAGACCCGATTTGTGGGAAAATGCAGATGCGCGTTACCACAGAAGCAGTGAAGGCGGCGGAGGATGGAAATATAAAAATAAACTTCCCCAGAGCTGGACTGTTTCGTACGGCAATCTGAAGTTCGGTATAAAGCCTATGGGATTTAAACATACAGGTCTTTTCCCCGAGCAGGCTACCAACTGGGATTATGTTGCCGAAAAAATAAAAAAGAGCGGCAGAAAAGACATTAAAGTTTTAAATCTCTTTGCCTACACCGGCGGAGCTACCGTTTCGGCGGCAGCTGCAGGTGCCGAGGAGGTTGTTCATGTTGATTCGTCAAAAGGTATGGTCACATGGGCAAAAGAAAATGCCGAGCTTTCGGGACTTGGAAATAAATACATAAGATTTATTGTAGATGATGTGCTGAAATTTGTTGCGCGCGAGAAACGCCGCGGCAGAAAATATGATATTATAATTATGGACCCGCCGTCATACGGCAGAGGCCCTAACGGTGAGGTGTGGAAGCTTGAAAATGAGCTTTACCGCCTACTTGACGAATGCAGTGGTGTACTGAGCGACAATCCGGTTGCGATGGTAATAAATTCCTACACAACGGGACTTTCGCCCATAGTTGTTTCAAATATGATAAGTCTTACGGTTAAAAAGAATTTCGGCGGAGATGTTAAGGTGCAGGAAATTGGTCTGCCCATAACAGCAAGCGGACTCATTCTGCCTTGCGGTTCCACCGGAAGATGGGAAAGATAAAAATGATAGAAATAAAAGATTTAAGCTACAGTTATGATACGGAAAATTTAAAACTTGCTCTGGGCGGGGTTTCTACCCAAATTCCGCAGGGGCAGTTTGTGGCTGTTTTAGGTCATAACGGCAGCGGTAAATCGACTCTGGCAAAACATATAAATTCAATACTTTTGCCGTCCGGAGGCAGGGTTTATGTTGACGGGATGGACACGGCAGATGAAAAACTTCTTCTTGAAATCAGAAAACGTGTGGGAATGGTTTTCCAGAACCCGGACAATCAGATTGTTGCAACCGTCGTGGAAGAGGATGTGGCATTCGGTCCGGAAAATCTTGGGGTGCCGCCCGAGGAAATAAGAAAACGCGTGGACTATGCACTTGAAACGGTGGATATGGCTGATTTTAAGGATGAGCAGCCCCACAACCTGTCGGGTGGGCAGAAACAAAGAATTTCCATTGCGGGGATTATTGCAATGATGCCCAAGTATATCGTACTTGACGAGCCAACTGCCATGCTTGACCCTAAAGGCAGAGCAGAGGTTATGGAAACCATAAAACTGCTGAACAAGGAAAAGGGGATAACGGTTGTTCTTATAACTCATTATATGGAGGAAGCGGCGCAGGCGGACAGGGTAATTGTTATGGATAGCGGCAAGGTTATTGTTGACGATACGCCTGAGATGACATTTGCCAACGTGGCACTCTTAAAAAGCGTGGGACTTGATGTTCCGCAGGTTACGGACCTGATGTTCCGTCTTCGCAGAGCAGGAATACACGTAAGACACGATTTACTTGATGTTGACAGTTGTGCAGAAGAAATAATCCGCACACTTAAGGAGCAAAATTAAGATGCAGGTTAAAACTGAAAATCTTGAATATATTTATATGGCAGGAACGCCATATGCTAAAAAAGCGATTACAGATATTAATATAGAAATCGGCCAGGGTGAATTTGTCGGACTTATCGGGCATACGGGGAGCGGAAAATCCACTCTCATTCAACACCTTAACGGACTTATAAAGCCAACATCGGGCAGAGTACTTGTTGACGGGAAGGACATAAATTCAAAGGAAGTGAGTCTCCGTCAGCTCAGGTTTAAAATCGGGCTTGTTTTCCAGTATCCGGAATATCAGCTTTTTGATGAAACGGTGCTGTCAGACATAGCTTTCGGCCCTAAAAATCTTGGTCTGTCCGAGCAGGAGGCGTTTGCGCGTGCAAGAGAGGCTATGGAGCTTGTGGGACTTGATACGTCGCTTGAAAATAAGTCACCGCTTGAACTGTCAGGTGGACAGAAAAGGCGTGTTGCCATTGCGGGTGTTCTTGCAATGAAACCGGAGCTTTTAATTCTTGACGAGCCGGCGGCAGGGCTTGACCCGCGCGGCAGAACGGAAATTTTAGACCGTATCAAGGATTTGCATCTAAAACACGGAATGAGTATCCTTCTGGTTTCCCACAGTATGGAAGACATAGCTAAAATGGCAGAACGTGTACTTATCATAAAAAAAGGCACAATTGTCCGGGAGGGGACTCCTAAAGAAATTTTCGGACTTGGAGATGAGCTTAAAAGCTACGGTCTTGATGTTCCGCAGATAACAAAGCTTGTGAATAAACTTAAAGAGGCAGGCTATGACCTGCCCGACGACATATATACTGTTTCAAAAGCCGAGGAGGAAATTTTAAGGCTTTTTAAGAGGTAACAAATGATAAAAGATATTACGCTGGGTCAGTATCTGCCGGGCAGTTCGGTGGTTCACAGACTTGACCCGAGAACAAAAATTTTAATAGTTTTTGCTTACATTGCGTTTGTGTTCAGCGTGAAAAACGTGGTTGGTTATACACTTGCGGTGCTTTTTCCGGCGGCAGTTTGCCTCATTTCGGGAATACCCGTTAAAATGATTTTGAAAAGTTTAAAACCGCTGGTGTTTTTCATAGTTTTCACCGCGCTTATCAATCTCTTTTTAACCAAAGGGAAAACGGTCTTGTCCTTCTGGATTTTTAACATTACCGAGGAGGGCATAGTTCTTACGGTGAAAATGGCGCTTCGCCTTATTTTGCTTGTAACGGGAACATCTCTTCTGACATACACAACATCACCCATCGTACTTACCGATGGTATAGAAAAATTGTTGTCACCGCTCACGAAAATCGGTGTTCCGGCACACGAAATTGCAATGATGATGACGATTGCACTCCGTTTTATCCCCACCATTATAGACGAAACGGACAAGATTATGAAAGCACAGTCGGCAAGAGGGTCCGACTTTGAAAGTGGAAACCTCATTCGCCGTGCAAAAGCGCTTGTGCCTATACTTGTTCCGCTTTTTATCAGCGCGTTCAGGCGGGCGGATGACCTGGCGGTTGCAATGGAATGCAGATGTTATCACGGTGGAAAAAACAGAACAAAACTTAAAACAATAAAAATGACCGGGATTGACTTTTGGGCGATACTTTTGTTTGTGCTCATTTTTGCAGCCGGTATGATTTGGGGCAGATAAAATGCGGAATATCAAACTGACTTTAGGCTATGACGGAACAGAGTATCATGGTTTTCAGCGTCAGGAAAACGGAATAACAATTCAGCAGGTGGTTGAAGAAGCAATTAAAAAGGTGACGGGGGAAACTGTGTCAATCACAGGGTCAAGCCGTACAGATGCAGGCGTTCACGCTATGGAATATGTCTGCAATTTCAGGACGGAAAGCTCTGTTCCTGCCGATAAATTTTGTTTTGCGCTGAACAGTTTTTTGCCGGACGATGTATCCTGCACGGCATCCTGCGAGGTGGATATGGATTTTCACGCCAGATACAGCGCAAAATCCAAAACCTATACCTACACAATTTACAATGCACCTCACAGAAATCCGGTTCTCTGCAGATTTGCCTGGCACTATCCCGTGAAAATTGATGTGGATAAAATGAAAATTGCCGCAGAATCAATTGTCGGCACACACGATTTTACGGCGTTTATGGCTTCGGGAGGTCAGCAGAAAACCACCGTCAAAACTGTGAATTTTCTTAACGTCACAACTGATGAAAACAGAATTTTTATTGAAATAAATGCCGACGGATTTTTGTATAATATGGTCCGGATTATTGCCGGCACGCTTGTTTATGCGGGCGTTGGCAAACTTGACCCTGCAGAAATTCCGGATATAATCGAAAGTGGGGACAGAGTCCGCGCGGGGATAACTGCACCGCCGCAGGGTCTGTGCCTTAAAAAGGTTTTCTATTGACAAATTATGCATAAATGAATATAATAATAAAAAAAGAATAAATCAAGCTATCTTCGGGGAGGGGTGAAATTCCCTACCGGCGGTAAAGTCCGCGAACTGCCTTTATGGCAGCCGATTTGGTGAAATTCCAAAACCGACAGTAAAGTCTGGATGAGAGAAGAGGGCACCTTTATATGGTTCCTGCACGTCTGAAGATATGCGGGGATTTTTTTATGGAGGTAAAAATTTATGAAAAACAGAAAAGCAAACTGGATTGTCAAGGTGGCAATGCTTGGAGCGGTGGCGACAGTTCTGATGCTGTTTGAATTTCCGCTGCCTTTTATAGCACCAAGCTTTTATGAGCTTGATTTCAGTGAAGTGCCCGTGCTCGTGGGCGGGTTTGCAATGGGACCGCTTGCCGGAGTTGCCATTGAAGCGGTGAAAATACTGCTCAACTTCCTCATTAACGGCACAATAACCGGTGGGGTAGGGGAATTTTCAAACTTTGTTTTAGGCGCAATATTTGTTCTTCCTGCGGCTATTATATATCAAAAGAGAAAAACCCGTAAAAGTGCCGCGCTCGGACTTGCTACCGGTGGTATTTTAATGGTTATTCTGGGTGTATTTACAAACGCATTTATAATGCTTCCGCTATATAGCAAAATGATGCCGCTTGAGACCATACTCGGTATGGCGGCGGCTATCTGGCCGGCGGTGGACAGTGTGTTTGACTTTGTGCTTTTATGTGTAGTTCCTTTTAATATTGTAAAAGCAATTGTGGTAAGTCTTATTACAATGGCACTATATAAAAGATTAAGTCCGATACTAAAAAAATGATAAAATGAGCCTTTTTAAAAAAAGGCTCATTTTTTTTGAAAAACCTATTGACAAAAAAGTTTATTTGGCTATAATTGGGGGTACACAAGGAAATTTTTTCTGATGTGGAGGGAAACAAAATGATAAAACGCACTAACAAAATGGTAATGGATTGTGTCAAGAATTTTACTGAAAATAAGGGACACCCTTTTAAAATCATGCTCGGCTTTTATAAAGGCGAGGGATGGACGCTGATAAAAAGTCTGTTCTTTCTGATAATTCAGAATATGCCTGTGTGGGTTCTCCCAATTATAACAACGGAGATTATCAATGCAGCAACTTACCGGAATAAAACCCTTTCGCATATTGTTCTTTGCTCGGTAATCGGGCTTATCTGCGTTATTCAGAATCCCTTTTCCACATTTGCCGTTTCCCGTGTGTATGACAAGCTGACACGAAAGATAGAATACAGCCTGCGAAGAAGCATTGTTGAAAAGCTTCAGCGGCTTTCCATGATGTTTCATAAAAATGTCAGCAGCGGTAAACTGCAGTCAAAAATAATGCGTGACTGTGAAAATGTCGAAACAATGCTGGCAAACCTTTTCAGAAGCAGTTTTATGGTGCTGACAAACCTTGCAGTTGCAATTACCATGACAGTGAAAAATAGCCCGGTGGTTATGCTGTTTTTCGTTGTGCTTGTTCCTTGCGAAATTATACTTTTAAGAATTCTTGGAAGTAATGTAAGAAAAAGAAACAGAAAGTTCAGAACTGAAGTAGAGGAAACACAGGCAGATGTTTCGGAAATGATAGAACTTATTCCGGTAACACGCGCCCACGGTCTGCAGAAACGCGAAATCTTCCATATGGACCAGAGGCTTGGCAGGGTTATGGACACCGGGTATCACCTGGATAAAACCAACAGCTTTTTCGGTGCAAGTACATGGACATTGATGGAACTTGCAAGACTTGCCTGCCTTACCTTTACCGGCATTATGGCGTTTAAAGGTAAGATTTCTGTCGGTGAAGTTGTTCTGTATCAGACATATTTCGGTCAGATTGTAAACTCGGTAAACTCTATTATAAATATGTATCCGCAGCTTACAAAGGGTGCGGAGTCAATCAACTCCATAAGCGAAATTTTAAATGAAGAAAACATTGAAACAGATAATGCCATTATTCCGCTTAAAAGTATGGCGGGCGGGGTTGAATTCCGCGATGTGCGCTATAAATATGAAGACGGGGACAAATGGGTTTTAAACAACTTCAATATTAAGGTTGCTCCGGGCGAAAGTATTGCTTTTGTTGGCGGCTCGGGGGCAGGTAAATCCACAATTCTCAATCTCCTGATAGGTTTTGACAGACCGCAGGAGGGACAGATTCTTATTGACAGGGTCAATATGATAAACCTTGATATGGCGGAATACAGAAGCCAGATAGCGGTTGTGCCGCAGAATACAATTCTGTTTTCGGGAAGTATTAAGGACAACATTACATACGGAATTGATAACATAAGTGATGAAAAGGTTATGGAAGTCCTTAAAGCGGTGGGGCTGGACGACCTGGTTGAAAGTATGCCAAATGGAATTAACACCCAGCTTGGTGAACACGGCGGCAAACTTTCGGGTGGTCAGCGTCAGAGAATTTCCATTGCAAGGGCACTGCTCAGACAGCCTAAAATCATCATTTTTGACGAAGCTACATCTGCTCTTGACTCGGCATCCGAGAAAAAGGTTCAGGAGGCGGTTGACAATATGATGAAACAGTGCACAACCTTCCTTGTTGCACACAGACTTTCAACAATCAAAAACGCTGACCGTATCGCAGTTGTAAATAAAGGCGTAATTACCGAAATAGGCTCATATGACGAGCTGATGGCTAAAAAAGGCGAGTTTTACGAACTCAAAAAATTACAGGATTAAAAAAAGAATCGGCGTATGCCGATTCTTTTTTATTCTGCTTTTACAATTTCGCCGCCACCAACTAAAATGTCGCCATTATAAAATACCACCGACTGACCGGGAGTTATGGCACGCTGAGGCTCTTCAAATTCTACAACTATGTTATCTCCCATGGGAGATACAACTGCCTTTGCCGGTTTTGCGGCATATCTTATTTTTGCTTCAACTTTAATGGGTGAAGTTAGCTTATCAAGAGTCAGGAAGTTGGCGTCCCGAGCGATAAGTTTTTTTGAAAACAAAAGCTCGTTTTCGCCGAGGATTACCTGATTTTTTTCTCCGTCAAGCCCGACTACATATTTTTTGCCGTCCGAAGCAACGCCAAGACCTTTTCGCTGACCGAGGGTATAGCCGGGGATTCCGCTGTGAGAGCCGACTTTTTTGCCAAAACTGTCCACAATGTCGCCCGGCTTTAAGGCTGAGGGCATTTTTGACGCGATATAGTCGCGTACTGAAATGTCTTTAAGAAAACAGATGTCCTGACTGTCCGGGCTGTCTGCTGCGGCAAATCCTGCCTCTTTTGCCATTTCACGGATTTCTGATTTTTTATATCTGCCCAGCGGCATTTTGATTTTCTCTATCTGATCCTGCGAGAGTGTCCAGAACATATAGGTCTGGTCTTTTTTGTCATCGGCACTTTTCCTGAAAGTAAGTCTGCCCGAAATTTCATCGCGGATTACCGAGGAGTAATGCCCGGTTGCGATATAATCGGTCTTATCTTTAAGGCTGTCAATTGCCGCACCGAATTTTATATATTTATTACATAAAATGCAGGGATTGGGCGTAAGTCCGCGGCTGTATATATCTACAAACGGCCCGGAAACAAACTGCTCAAACTGATTTCTCAAATCAAGTATTTCGTGAGGGATTCCAATGTGACGGCAAACGTCTATTGCACCCGACATATCTGCATCATCGGTCAGAAAAAGAGTAAACCCCGTAACGTCATATCCTTCATTTTTCAGCAGAAGTGCTGCAACGGCAGAGTCCACGCCACCACTGACTCCCACATAAATTTTTTCAGCCATTTTTTCACCTTCTTTATGTAATAATGATATCTCAGTTATCACATAAAGTCAACTTTTTTCTAATAAATATTCAGAAAAATGGCAAGAAAAAATGCTGCGGAACTTAAAATGCCTGCAAAAAACCACAGACGGTTTTCGCGCTTTCTTTTTCGTTTTGCGGTTCTTTTTTGCGTGGGGATTGTGCTCGCATAACGGTCAATAATAAGTTGTGCCTCTTTTACAATATCTCTGTTTTCGGGCATACCCAAATCTCTCATACGCTTTATATATCCTTTCCGCTTATTTTGATGGCACAAACCATCATATCATCCTTTGGAACTCCTTCTGCAACAACAGACATCATTATGTTATCTGAAATTTCCTTGCTGCTTCCGGCGTCTATGAGCTGCATAATACTGCTTATACATTCTTCACCTTTTTTTCTGTCGCCGACATTGTCGGTGACACCGTCAGACATCATAACTATATAGCTGTCTCCGGCCAGAAACATGGAATGACTCTGAATAGTTTCAATGTTAAGTACACCCAGAGGGAGAGTGCCGGCGCGTACAATGTTTATCTCGTCGCCGGATTTTACAATGGTTGCTACTGCACCTGCTTTTACAAAATCGGCTTTGCCGGTAAACAGGTCAATGGTCAGACAGTCAAAACTGATGCATCTTTCGCTGCGGCTGTCGCTGAGCATTCCGCCGTTTATGATTTTAAGAGCACTCTGCGGAGTAAATCCGCTTATAATAAGAGTTTTAAAAAGTTTTACTGCTTCTTTGCTGTCTGCATTTGCCCGCTCTCCCGAGCCCATACCGTCACAGATTGCGCAGTAAAACAATCCGCCGGGAGTGACAAACCATTCGGCACTGTCACCGCTTAAGTCGGACCCGTGTTTGTTCATGGTAATTATTGATACATCATAATCAAATTTCAGACTTTCCTGCAATTTCATGACAAAACTGTTATTACCGCGGTATTCGTCCGAGATGCACAGCTTCCGTCCTGTAATTTTATTTGCGGCAGGGATTATATCAAACAAAATCTCCCCAGAGGTGCGGAGGGTGATTTCGTATCTGCCGCTATCATTCATTATCATGCTGATTTCCGGAGATTTTATACCATATGCTGCAAGTTCGCGGCAAATTTCACGTTCAAAGGAGGCAAAATCAGGGGAAATGTTTGCAATCTGTGATTCTTTTTTATTTATTATTTCAAGGAAATCCGACCAACCTTCCGAAAATCTCCCGGCATACATATCGACGCGGGTTTTAATGATGTTTTCTCTTTTTAAAATGCCGTGCAGCTCTTTTGCGGTTTCGCAAAGCATATCTCCTCGTACGCATCTGCCGGTGATATGAACCACTACCTGATCATAATTTCCGTCAAAAAGAGAACGGGTCACATTTTCAAACATGGTGCTTGTCCCTTTGACATTTTTGCTCCAGCAATATTTGTTTAAACTGCACCCCTCGCAAACCCGGGCGACAAGCCTGTCCTTTATAAGCTTTTTCTCATCAGAGGGGTTAACCTCCGGTTTTGGTGCAAAGGCTTCAGATATGGCGGTAGCGGCATTTTTAAGTGATGCCAGTGCTTCTCCGACGCTGCCCTTTATTCTCATGACATATCCGCCTGCCGCATCATAAACAGGGGGACAAAAACAAAATTTTTCAAAATATCCTAACGCCTTTTCGGGAGTGAAAAAGAAAATAATCCCCGCAAGGGCAATTTCCAGCAGATTCACAAGTACAATGGTGGAGGAGTTATAATAGCCGGTGAAAAGTGAGTTTGCAAATGCGGCTGACAGGACAACCCCAATCTTGCCGAAAATATTCATTATTCCCGAAACAAGCCCCATAAACCCGTACACCCCCGTCAGAGCGGGGGCGTCTCCCTGACTTATACCGGCAATAATGCCTATGGCGGCACCGACAGCACCCGAAATGCCGATTCCTCCTTTATATGCGGTAAATAAAATTATGTACATACTGAGTACGTTGGCAGGTTTGATTCCGAAAAAACTTATTCCCTGAAGCCCGGAGACCATTGCGGCTGCCATTATGGCAATGGAAATACTGTCCTCGTCATTTGCGATTTTCCAGTCCTTTTTTATTACGTCAGCAGATTTTATAAAAACAAGGCAGATTCCTCCTGCGGCAAGCGATTCGGCGAAACATGTGATAAGTCTGTAATAAAAAGTTCCCGAAAATATGGCACCTGCAATGCCGGATAAAAAGAGTACAGACGCTGAAATTAAAGTGGTGTACCCGGGGGTTTTCCACGGTTTATCGGACAAAAGTCTGGAGAGCAGGAACATAATAACAAGAGAAGCTATGTGAACAGCTTTCCCGGCATACCCTGTCATAAAAAGAGAACCGATGAGGGATGCTCCGAAAATCAGGTTGTACCGGTCGGCAGAAAGGTTTGCGGCATACCACGCAATTCCAAAGGGAGCCATACTGCCCAGAACCGTAACCCTTGAAATCATAAGCGCCGCAATGGCGGGGAAAATGGATTTGTCCCCGTAAATTTCTTTCAGATTCCCTTTTTTCTCCGGTTTTCGTTTATATGTAATGATTTCTTCTGTTTTCATCTTTTGCAACCTCCTTAAATAAAACTATACTATACTTATTTTACAAAAAATGTAAAAATATGGTAATTGTTACAAATTTTGTCCGACAAATTTCTACAGTTTGTTTATCACAAGGGGTGATTTTTTTGGAAAAATATGTTAAAATCCGTAATAGAAAGGGGATGGAGCAATATGAAGAAAACAAACATAAGGGATTATGCGGTGTCAGCTTTCAGGTATTACGGAAGTGTGCAGAAAAACAAAAAGTCTGTTGTTTTTCCTGAAAACAACAGACTTGCCAGCGGGTGTATTCTGGATATTATGGCGGTTGAAAAAACCTTGCGCACGCTTGAAAAAACAAGAGAAAGCGAGGATGTATTAAACGCACTTAAAATGGTGTATTTTACAATGCCCGAACGGGATTTTAAAAGAGGTGAGATATCGGACAGGGTGCAGCTTGCGGCAAACCGGATCCACGTATCAGAGCCGACGGTTTACAGACTTTTAAATCAGGCGATGGTTACTTTTGCGGAAAATCGCGGTCTGAGGATTTCTCTTTTTTAAGAAGAATTTTAAAAGCTACAGCTCCGGCAAAACATTCTGTCAGCACAACAAGAGCACATTCGCGAAGATGCTCGGAAATTAAAAGGGAGTTATACCCCGGTCCGATATAGCGGGAGCAAATTAACATAAACAGAGAAATAAATATGCCGACGGCTACCATGCCTGCCGGCATTATTTTTTTTATTTTTTTAAACATAATACCAAATCCTTTATAATAATCATACAACATTATGCGACAGCGTTCAATGCAAAATATCTTCCTTCGATGGAATAATATATTTATTTCTGTAAAATATTTACAAATATGTAAAATAATGTATGTTTGTGTAAAATGGTTTTTGTTGAAAGAAGGTGGCAGGTATTGTAAAATATTATTGTAAAGGAGTTGGATGTGATGAATAAAAAATTATGTATATCAAAAAGAATAAAGGGAATTGATGCAAGAATAGATTATTACCTTACCTCGAGCAGGTACAAGGATATTAAAAATGGGATTTCTACATATGTTTTCGGTGTGGAAATTGAGAAGGTAAGCCTTGATGAATTTAACGTTGAAAGTGTTCAGAAAAAATGTATGCCGGATTTGTCGGTCAGCAGGGAAAAGGTGATTGAGTTTTTATATATGCTTGCTGAAAATGATGTTCTTCCAGTAACGCTTAAGGACATAGCGGAGGATTTTGCGGGTGAAGGTTTTTTTCATGAACCTTCCATGCATGAAAAAACAGCATAATTTCAAGACGCCCTGGGGCGTCTTTTTTTGGCTTTTTTCTCTGATTTTGTCTTGAAATAATATGTATGATGTGGTAGAATGTATAGAAGAAAGAAGGTATAGATATGAAAAAGACTTTAAAAGGATTTGTAATTGGTTTTATTGCGGCAACAGTGCTTACAGGCGGACTTTCACTTGCGGCACAGACTGTTCGCATTGTGTTAAACGGTAATGAGCTTATTCCTACCGATGCAAACGGCAAAAGGGTTGACCCTTTGCTTGTTGACGGTACTACTTATCTGCCCGTGCGTGCCATTTCAACAGCACTCGGACTTGAGGTAGCCTGGGATGAAGAGACATACACCGTTTCCCTCACGAAGCCTGTTCAGGAAGAGGAAATAAAAGAGGAGCCGACTGAAGAGGTTAAAGAAGCTGAAGAAGAGACAAAAGAAGAAGTCAAGGAAGAAATAAAAGAAGAACCTGAGCAGCAGGAAAATGTTTTTGAAGGCATAGCACAGGTTACTACAAACAATATTGTTAAAGAAACGTCAAAACTGTGGGATAAAGAAAAAAACAAAATCTATACAGTTGACGGTGTGTATATGCTCGGTGAGTGGGGCAATTACAAAATTATCGACGGAGAGCTTGTGTCTTTTGAGATTATAGACCATTACGGCTGGACAAGAGCAACAATTGAAAAAACAGGATATAATCTGCATGGAGGTCTGTTCCCTGAATTTCAGATAAAGCTTACTGACAAAACTGTACTTACTCTTTGGGACAGGAAAGTTAAAATTAATAGCACATGGTTCAATACAGATGATAATCAGAGTGAAGGAACCATTGAAAACACTTTTAAATCCATAAAGACTATTCTCGGTACCGGCGAAATCTGGTATCAGACAAATGAAGACGGAAAAGTAACGAGAATTGACACAATAAAATAGTTTGGGAGATACAAAATGGTTACACTTATTCTTGAAAGGCATGGTCAGAGTGATGGGAACGTCCTGAAAATATTTACGGGACACACAGATTTGCCGCTTACCGACCTTGGGAAAAAGCAGGTGGAAAAATCTGCCGAGTATATTACCGAAAATTATAAAATTGACAAAATATATTCCAGCGACCTGACCCGTGCAATGCAGACGGCGCAGTTTGTTGCGGACAAAACCGGGCTTGAAATTATAAAATCCGAAAACTTAAGAGAGCTGTTTGCGGGTGAGTGGGACGGTCAGACTTTTGCGTATGTGGAAGAAAATTTTGCGGAAGACTGGAAAATTTGGCGGAATGACCCCGGCAATTCAAGATGCACCGGCGGAGAGAGCATGAAAGAAATAAGCTGCCGGGTTGTTTCAGAACTTACGAGAATTGCCGAAGAAAATGACGGCAAAACAGTGTTTATTGCCACTCATGCAACTCCGGTTAAAGTTGCACAATGTCATTTTAAAAACTGGGATGTTGAAGACATAAAAAATCTTTCGTTCAGCGCTAATGCGTCGCTTACGGTAGTCACATATGATAAAGGAAAATGGACAATTAAGCTTGAAAGTTATGACGAGCATTTGGGGGAAATGAGAACTCATCTGCCAGCTAATGTATAAGGGAGAAATAAAAATGAAAGCTAAATTTGGTATTTTTGCGGACCTTCACGTTGACATTATGCATGATGGTGAGCAGAGACTTGAAAAATTTCTGGACGCTTGCCGAAAAGAAGATGTTGACTTTGTAATCCATCTTGGTGACTTCTGTTATCCGGACGAGGGAAGAAAGAATGTTACATGGCCTGAAAAACAGCCCATTAACATTGAAAACGCCCTCAAATATCCTACATATGCAAATAAAGATAAAATCCACAGCATGTATATGAATTTTGAAAAATCGTCATATCATGTTCTGGGCAACCACGACTGTGATATGTGCACAAAAAGACAGGTGCTTGATTATTACGGTGCAAAATATGATTCATACTACTCATTTGACGTGGGCGGAGTTCACTTTGTAGCCCTTGACGGGAACTTCACAAAAATAGGCGATGAATATGTTGACTATGCAAACGGCAACTATTTCAACGAGGAAGGCACTCTGCCGTATTTCTCCGATAAGGAAATTGAGTGGCTGGAAAAAGACCTTGCATCAACTCCATATCCATCGGTGCTTTTCTCACATCAGGCAATCGCAGGTGGCTGGGCTTGCATTAAAAACAGCGATAAGGTAAGAAAAGTTATTGGTGCAGCTCCCAACAAGGTTCTTCTTGCCATAAACGGTCACGAACATACTGACAGACTTTCTCACATAGATGATGTCTGGTATCTTGACCTTAACAGTATGTCCTGCCTGTGGCTGGACCTTGCATTCACATATCTTGGCAGATATACAGAGGAAATTGACGAAAAATACCCCAACATGAGATATGTTGCACCCTACAAAGATCCTCTCTTTGCCATTATAACCGTTGACGATGATGGTATTGATATCAAGGGTGTTCAAAGTGAATGGGTAGGACCTTCTCCCGATGAACTGGGCGCGAAAGAAGACTGGTCCTGGTGCAAAGACATCCCCGACCTTTCACCCTCCATTCAGGACAGATATATTCCGCTTAAATAAATATGTAAAAGGTGTGGATTTTTCCACACCTTTTTTAAATATCAATATAGTATAATAATTAAATCATTATAAAAGTAGTAAAAGGTGGAGCGGAAGTGTTATGATAAATAAAAAAGGAGGAAAATGATATGCTTACAAAAACAGATTATGAAAAGTTCAGCAAACAAGCTGAAAAATATCTTGCAAAATGCGGTAAAAAGTGCGAAGAACTTTCTTTAAAAGAAGTGAAAGAATTTGCTGATTTTGCAAACAAGGTTGCGGGTTTTTGCGTCGGAAGACGCGGAGCAATCAATGCAATGCCCTTTATTAATCAGATTTAGTAATTATAATACTTGCATAAAACACCTCTATGTGGTACAATTATCACAGAGGTGTTTTTTATGGAAAAAATTGAAATTTATGATGTAAGAGTTCATCCCGGCGACAGTGCGTTTTTAATAGATGACGGCAAAACCGCAATTCTGTATGACTCGGGATTTGGATTTACCGGATATGGGGTTGCAGAAAAAATCGCGGAAGTGTTGGGCGACAGAAAGCTTGACTTTATATTCCTCACCCATTCACACTATGACCACGCGTTGGGCTCGGTTTATGCGCTTGAAAAATGGCCGGATGCAAAGGTGGTTGCAGGTGAATATGCGGCGAAAATTTTTGCAAAACCCACCGCAAAAGCTGTTATGCGTGACCTTGACAGAAAATTTGCTGACACCTGCGGTGTAGGTGAGTATGAGGATCTGATTGATAATTTAAGAGTAGACATTCCTGCTTGCGACGGGGATAAAATAAAAGCAGGGGATATGGAATTTACTGTTGTAAATCTTCCCGGACACACAAAATGCTCGGTGGGATATTACTGCGTAGCTGAAAAACTTCTTCTGGGAAGTGAAACTGTCGGCGTTTTCAACGGGGAGGACGATGTAATTCCATCATATCTTGTCGGTTATCAGATGGCGATGGATTCTATTGCAAGACTGGGTGGTTTTGACATAGAAAATGTGCTTGTTCCGCATTTTGGTCTTCTTGATGCAGACAAGACAAAAATATATTTTGAAAGAGCGGCTGTAAGTAATAAAACCATAACCGAGGATATTGTCGGAATGCTTAAGGCCGGAAAATCAAAAGACGAAATATCAGAGTATTATAAACAGAAATATTATCACGGTTATATCAAGAAAATCTATCCCATTGATGCAATGGAACTTAACACAGGTATAATGATAAACCTTATTGAAAGAGAATTCGGACTTAAGGAATAGCTTTTGCTATTCCGCTTTGTATTTTTATCACGAGCGGCAATATAATAGTTATGGTGATGAAAATGGAGAGAAAAAGTGGAGTCCTTATGCATATTTCCTCGCTCCCGGGAGATTACTCAATCGGGAGTTTTGGGGGCGAAGCAAAAAAGTTTATTGATTTTCTGTGCGACTGCGGATTTGGAGTGTGGCAAGTTCTGCCATTTTGCAGGACGGACGAATATAATTCTCCATACAGGCCTGATTCGGTAAGGAGCATAAATCCATACTTTATTGATGTTGAAATTTTGTATAAAAAAGGATTGATTTCAAAAGAGGAGCTTAATAGGCAAAAACAGAGCGTGGCGGACAGATGCG
>JAZOQS010000052.1:0-6240 GCA_045656205.1 Clostridia bacterium
GACACCGTTATTATTATTTTGGTCATTCTTTATGTATCTGGGGTTCCATAAACGGTCAAAGGAAATAACATAAGTATAGTCCGGGTTTTCAACATAATCCCAGATTTTGTTGGGTATAAAGGTCAACGAACCTGAACCTGAGTATTGAGATGTAGTAGCTGCCCCATAAAGTGAAAGTTTGCCTTTTTCAAGGGTTTGCTGCGGGGTTACGTTATGACCGGTAGTATTATAAATACCGTTTGTGGTTTCTGCTGCCGCTGCCACTGCTTTTATCATTGCATCATCAGATGGATAACCGATGCCATTTTCTCCCCAGCCTGTTGTAGGTGTTTTGCCGGCGTCGAAGTCAGCAAGATCTGCATAATCGAAGTTTTCAATATAATACACTTCAGTATCAGCAGCAGAAGCTACAGTGATAAGAGACAGAGCCATAGCGCCAGCGAGCACTAAAGACATAAGTTTTTTAAGTCTCATAATAAATTTTACCTCCATTTTTTTGGATTTTGTCATTTAGACAAGTATTTTTTTGTGTTTTCACTTTTCCAAACAGTTTGCGGTTCAATCTGAAAAAGAAAAACTGTTTTGGCGTTAATTTTTCCGCAATTGCTAAAGATATAGAAAAACTAACAGCCGCGCAATGCCCTCATCTTACTCGTGCAGTTGCGAATACACGGGGGTTTAAGCAAAGCGCTTATTGAAAAACCGCAAAATCAAGAATTTTCCCTCCCCGTATGGTTGCGACATACAGAGTGAAAAACCCTTTAACTGAGCGATTTACAATAACAAGTCCGTTCCATAGCCGGGTTTACGAAAAACTAATATTATGTTGCAATCCAAAAATTCGGCTACAGATACATAATAATTCTACCATAGTTCGGTGTCAATGTCAATGTCGAATGTTACAATAATGTTACAGTGTTTTTGTTCATTTCGTAGAAAACGAAATAAACAAATTGAAAATTGAGAATGGAAAATTGAAAATTAATGTCAAAAAGCGGAAGAACAATTCTTCCGCTTTTATCTTATATACTCGCCCTGCGGGTATTAACCAAAATTCTCAATTCTCACTTTTCAATTCTCAATTCCAAAAACAAAGTCAATTGACTTTGTTTTTGGGTGTTCCATTTATAAAGCTTTTGAGGTTGTCTGTTACAATATCCAAAAGTCTTTCTCTGGTTTCAATAGGTGCCCAGGCAACGTGTGGTGTAACCGTGAGTCCGGGCAGGTTTACAAGCTCGCTTTCCCTGCTCATTGGCTCGGTTTCAAGAACGTCTATCGCCGCGCCCGAGAGTTTGCCGCTTTTAAGCGCATTTATCAGGTCCTTTTCAACCATCACTCCACCACGGGCTGTGTTGACAAAATATGCACCATCTTTGAATTTATCAAACATTTCCGCATCAAACATATACTGCGAGTCGCGGTTGAGAGGACAATGAACTGTGACTATATCGCTTGTGTTTACGAGTGTGTCAAGGTCGGTAAATGTAACGGAGGTGTCTTCCTTTGGAGTTCTTGCGTATGCGAGGACATTCATTGAAAAGGCGTTTGCAATTTTTGCCACCTCTCTGCCTATGCTTCCATACCCAACTATGCCGATGGTTTTTCCCGAAAGTTCGTGCATCGGGAACACAAAGGGTGAAAAGGTCTTGCTGTTTTTCCAGCCTCCGTCGTCAACAAATTTTCCGTACTTTGCTACATTATTATAATGATTTAAAATAAATGCAAATGTGTGCTGTGCCACCGCCTGGGTTGAGTAACTCCCTGCGTTACAGACAGTTATCCCCCGTTTTGTGGCTTCTTCAACGTCAATATTATTATATCCTGTGGCGAAAAGGCCGATATATTTTAAATTTTTCGCTTTTTCCATTATCTCCGCCGAGATAACCGTTTTGTTGCAGATTACGGCGTCCGCGTCTGCGACGCGTTCCGCCAGTTTTTCGGGCGGAGTCAGGTCGTAGTAAACCGTTTTGCCGATTTTATCAAAGACGGTTAAGTCGAGGTCGTCTTTTGTTATGGTTTTGCAGTCTGTCAATACAATTTTCATGGTTTACTCCCTTACGTCAAATCCTGCCGATTTATAAAGTCTGTTATACACGCCCTGCCAGATTCCGTTTTTTTCGGGCATTTCGCAGAGTACCACCTCTGCGCCAAGCTCGTCAAATCTGCGGAGCGAGTAAAAGAGGCATTTCGCCAGGTCCTTTGTGTCTTTGCCCCAGGACAGTTCTATATCTGCGGTGAGGGTTGACGTTTCACTTTTGAAAATTCCCACTTTTTTGCCCTGTTTCCGGAATTCGGCTATGTCTTCCGCAAGTCTTTTTTGATTTAAGTACAAAATCACCTGTGCGTCGGGTGCGTAGTGTTTATATTTCATTCCGGGGCTTTTGGGTGTGTACCCCTCTGTCCCCTCTTTTTTATGTTGTTCAACTGCAATGTCGGGCAGAATTTCCGCCAGCATTTCGGCGGTTATGCCGCCGGGTCGGAGAATGGTCGGGACTAACGATGTGGTATCAATTACGGTTGATTCTATGCCGATGTCACAGTCGCCGCCGTCTATTATCGCGTCAACTCTGCCGTTCATATCGTCAAAAGCGTGGCGGAATGCGGTGGGGCTGGGTTTCCCCGAAAGGTTTGCACTCGGTGCGGCTATGGGTGTGTCCGCCGCTTTAATCAGTTTGCGCGCTGTTTCATTTTCGGGCATTCTGATTGCCACCGTATCAAGCCCAGCTGTAACTGCCCCGGGAACTATGTCCTTTTTCTGCACTATCACCGTTATTGGTCCGGGCCAGAATTTTTCCATTATTTTGCGGGCGTTTTCATTTATCTCGCCGATTTTTTCTGCCCACTGCATGTCTGCAACGTGCAGGATGAGCGGATTGTCGGACGGTCTGCCTTTGGCTTTGAAAATCTTCTGAACAGCTTTATCCGAGAGTCCGTCTGCGCCGAGGCCGTAGACCGTTTCTGTCGGGAAAACCACAAGTCCGCCCTGTTTTATAATTTCACCGGCAAATGTTATTTCCGCATCTGTCGGACTAAAAATTTTCGTCATTATCTCATAACCTTTCTCAAAATGGCTACCTGTTTTTTAAGTGCTTCTGCCACCATTTCCGTTTCTTCAACGGTGTTATATGCCGAGAAGCTGAAGCGTATGGAGCTGTCTATCAGCTCTTTTTTCACGCCCATAGCCGTCAGTACGTGGCTGGGCGACGGGTGGTTTGACGAACAAGCCGAGCCGGACGACACCATTATTCCCGACGATTCAAGGCTGTGCAGCAGCACTTCCGATTTCAGTCCTTTAAAGGACATGTTAAGCACGTAAGGTATCGCGGTTTTGCCGCCGTGGATGGTGACGTCGTCTATCCGTTCAAGGATTTTGTCAGTCAGTGATTTTTTTATTTCCTCTACCTTGTTAAAGCTTTTTTCCCTGTCAAACGCGGTCACCGCCGCACCAAGACCGCAGATTCCGGGAACATTTTCTGTTCCGGGGCGCATATCCTTCTGCTGACCTCCGCCGAAAATTACAGGGTTTATGTTCACGCCGTCTTTAATATAAAGCACGCCAACGCCTTTCGGCCCGTGGATTTTATGTCCGCTCATACTTGCAAGGTCCACATCCTCAAAGGGAATTTTGAGGTAGGACTGCACCATATCGCTATGGAAAAGTATGTCTCTGCGGAAATCTTTCACCAGCTTTACCGCTTCTTTTATGGGCTGCGCTGCGCCTGTTTCGTTATTGACCTGCATAATGCTGACAAGGACTGTGTCATGCGAGAGCAGACTTTCAAGGTGATTTAAATCTATCACTCCGTCAGCGTCCACGCGGACATATTTTATATTAAACCCGAGGGTTTCGAGATGTTTTACGCTTTTAAGCACCGCCGGGTGTTCAATCTCAGAGGTTATAACCGTTTTTCTGCCGTGAGAATTTCTGATTGCTCCGCCGATAATGGCTGTGTTGTCACTTTCCGTTCCGCCCGATGTGAAATAAATATTAGATTCTTTTTTCCCGATTGAGGCTGCAACCGCTTTTCTGGCGGCCGTTACCGCTTTTTCACTTTCAAGACCCATCCTGTGAAGTGAGGACGGATTTCCGTATGCCTCACCCATCATTTTTGTCATTATTTCTATTGCCTCGGGGCAAACCATTGTGGTTGCCGAGTTGTCCATATATATCATAAGTTTCACATTCCTCTCCAAATTACATTTTATCATATTTATTTTTTTATGTAAATACATATTTTGTATTCAGCCGAACAAAATAAATATAAATACATTTATGAAAGGCTGGGTTATAATATGAAAGCGATTTCTTTCGGAGCAGGAGTTTTAACAGGTCTGGTGGCAGGCGCAGTTGCAGGAATGCTCGCAGACCCCATCAAAGACAAGGATGCAAAAAAAATTTATGGTAATTCGGGCGGGGTTTTTAAATCTATCGGTTCTGTAATAGACAGCATTTTTGAGGGTAAATGAATTTGTCGCCGGATAGCCGGCGGCAAATTTTTTTAAAGTGCACGGATTTACAATTTTTTCCTTTCCTGTTTGATATAATAAAACCGGTGAGCTGATATGCCTGTTATTTACATAGATGTATTGTTTTTTATTAATTTTATTATGGACAGCATTTTGCTTGTAATTACAGGCACCCTGTCCGGCAAAAATTTTTCCCTCATAAAACTTTTTGCCGGAGGGTTGCTGGGCGGAATTTACGGGGTTTCTTTATTTTTTGCTCCCCTTTCTTTTTTAAGTGCGTGGCTGATTAGACTGATGGTTTCGGCAGTTATGGTGGGTATCCCCTTTGGATTTAACCCATTAAAAGAATTTTTACGGCTCATGCTTAACTTTTACATCTCATCCGTTTTGCTTGGCGGAGCATTGTCGACAATATTTTTTATGTCGGGCAGACCGGGAATAATGGCAAACGGGATATATTATTTCCCGCTGTCCCTTTTTCAGCTGATTATAATTGCACTTCCTCTAGGACTGACACTTGCCTTTTACTATAAAAAAAGCAAGAACCGACTTATGAGCTATGGAAAGTACTGCACAGTAACAATTGGGTTTGGGGGCAAAACAATCACGACGCCGGGTATTATCGACACCGGTTGCTCACTGCTTGACCCCTACACACAAAAGCCGGTTATAATAATCCATCCCGATGTGGCCCGGACTATCCACGGCGACGATAATTTTGCTTTCCGGCTTATACCCTACAGCACCATCCGGTCTTCCGGATTCATGAAAGCTTTTTCGCCCGATTCATGCAACATAACAGCCGGAGAAAAAACTTTTAACTGCAGCTGCTGCATAGCCATTTCACCCGCCGGCCCGGTTGGAAAGGCAATAGTTAATCCTGATATTTTTAATGGTTTCGGAGGTATATAAAATGAACTGTACTTTTTTGATTTCAAAAATCCGCAAATTGCTTGGCATACGGGATTTTGTTCTATACATAGGAGGAAGCGATGTGCTCCCCGCCCCGCTTTCCCGCGAGGAAGAGGATGCTCTTATGGCGCGATTCAAATCAGAGCCCGAAGTGGTGCGAAAAACGTTAATTGAGCACAATCTCCGCCTGGTGGTATACATAGCAAAAAAATTTGAATCAAGCGGTGTCGGTGTTGAGGACCTGGTTTCCATTGGCACAATCGGTCTTATTAAAGCCATAAATACTTTTAATCCCGAAAAGAAAATTAAGCTCGCAACCTACGCTTCACGCTGCATTGAAAATGAAATGCTTATGCACCTGCGTAAAATCAGTAACATCCGCACCGAGGTGTCTATTGAGGAGCCGCTTAATACAGATTGGGACGGGAATGAACTTTTACTGTCCGACATTCTGGGAACTGACAACGATATTATCAGTAAAAATCTCGATGAGGAAACCGACCGGAAACTTCTGCACGATGCAATAAGAAAACTTTCACCACGCGAGCAGAATATTATGAATCTCCGGTTCGGACTTACAAATCACGGGCAGAAAACCCAAAAAGAGGTTGCTGATATGCTTGGGATTTCCCAATCCTACATTTCACGGCTGGAGAAAAAAATTCTTCAACGACTTAAAAAAGAAATAAGCCAGCTTATTTGAGTGAAGAATTCAGAATGAAGAATGCAGAATTAATGAGAAAACCCGAACTGTTTCCGTTCGGGTTTATTTAATATTCTCGGCATAGCCGAGAATTAACAGAAATTCTGTATTCTGCATTTTACATTTTGAATTAAAAAACCGCCACCCTGTCGGGTGGC
>JAZOQS010000053.1:0-2211 GCA_045656205.1 Clostridia bacterium
ATTACTGCAGAAGCTCTTTTTTACGGACTTGCAGCTGCAGTTATGATAGGGTCGGTGATTTTCCATTTTTCCTGTTATAACAGCGTTATGACGAGCGACAAGTTTATTTATCTGTTCGGGAAAATCATTCCGTCTCTTTCACTTGTTTTTTCTATGGTTCTGAGGTTTGTACCGGGGTTTAAAAACCGCCTGAAAGACACCATATCTGCAAGAAAAGGTATTGGCAAAGACCTGTCGGGCGGGAGGATAAAAGACAGGGCAAAATCGGGAACAAGGATTTTGTCGGCAATGACAAGCTGGGCGCTTGAAAATTCAATCGAAACTGCAGATTCCATGAAGAGCAGAGGTTACGGACTTACGGGGAGAACTGCTTTTTCAAATTATAAATTTGGCAAACGGGACTTTATGATTCTGATGCTGACTATGGCATTTGCAACATATGTTTTTGTGGGCAGAAATGCAGCACGTTTTGAATATTTTCCGGCAATGTCGGGAGAGGATTTTTCGACTTATTCGGTAATTGTATTTGCAGCATATTTTCTGCTCCAGATAATGCCTGTTATTATTGAACTTGTGGAGGTGGGGAAATGGATATTATTAAAACGCAAAATCTGACATTTACATATCCCGGAGCATCTAAGCCGGCTTTAAAAAACATTTCCCTGACGGTGAAAAAAGGTGAATTTATCACAGTCTGCGGTAAATCGGGTTGCGGAAAGTCAACACTTCTCCGTCAGCTTAAGCCGCTCATTTCTCCCTGCGGCGAAAAATCCGGAGACATTTATTTCTCAGGGGAGGATATATCCCTGCTTTCCCAAAGACAGCAGGTAGAAAAAATAGGATTTGTAATGCAAAGTCCGGACAATCAGATTGTGACCGACAAGGTATGGCACGAGCTTGCTTTCGGACTTGAAAATCTTGGGGTGTCTGCCAATGAAATAAGGACGAGAGTTGCTGAAATGGCGTCCTTTTTCGGGATAGAAGAGTGGTTTCATAAAAGTACGGCTGAATTGTCGGGAGGTCAGAAACAGATTTTAAATCTGGCGGCTGTTATGGTGATGCAACCCGAGCTTTTGCTTTTGGATGAGCCTACCAGTCAGCTTGACCCCATAGCTGCCGGAAATTTTCTTGAAACTCTTGCGAAAATCAACAGAGAAACAGGGACAACCGTTATTCTGACGGAACACAGGCTTGAAGAGGCTTTCTCGCTGTCTGACCGTGTTATTGTGATGGATGAGGGGGGAATAATTGCCGATGAATCACCGCGAAAAGTGGGTGAAATATTAAGGTCTTATGGCAGTGATATGCTTTGCGCACTTCCTGTGCCTATGAGAGTTCACTATGCAGTAGGAAAAGCGGGGGAATGCCCGGTTACCGTCCGTGAAGGCAGAAAATGGCTTGAAAATGCAGAAATAAATAAAGATATTGTTTTTGAAAAACCTGATGAACAAAAGGCGGAAACAGCGGTAAGCGTAAAGGATGTCTGGGTAAGATATGACAGAAATCTGCCTGATATTTTAAAAGGGATTTCACTTGATATAAAAAAAGGCGAAATTTATGCGGTTTTAGGAGGTAACGGAGCCGGTAAAACAACCTTGCTTTCTGTAATCGGGCAGTTGCGTAAACCTGCCCGTGGGAAAGTGACGGTTTCGGGAAGAGTGTCAATGCTTCCACAAAATCCTCAACTGCTTTTCACTAAAAAAACCGTCGAACTTGAGCTTAAAGAAATGGCTGAAGATTATACTTCCGTGGCAAAACTTTGTGGTGTAACGGGTCTGCTCCGGGCAAATCCGCTTGATTTGTCAGGCGGGGAAGCGCAAAAATCGGCGCTGGCAAAAGTACTTCTGACAAACCCGGATGTTTTGCTTTTGGACGAGCCGACAAAAGGGCTTGATGCTTGTTTCAAGGAACGGTTTGCACACATACTGAAAATGCTTGCCGATAAAGGAACAACGGTTATAATGGTGTCACACGACATAGAGTTCTGCGCAAAATATGCAGACCGTTGTGGAATGCTTTTTGACGGAAATATTGTGAGCGAGGATCATCCGCGAAAGTTTTTCTCCGGGAACAGGTTTTATACAACTGCCGCAAACCGGATGGCAAAAGAAAAAATTCCGGATGCTATACTGGCAGAAGATATAATTGTTGCCTGCGGCGGTGTGATTCCGCCCGTTAAAAAAGAGGAAGACACAGGATTCTCTTCGGAAA
>JAZOQS010000054.1:0-11172 GCA_045656205.1 Clostridia bacterium
AATCCCAGGTTTCAGGATTAAAGCAACCCTTGCAATGATGTCTGCATCCCGAAACGAACAGGGACACGCGGATGCCCCTGCCGTTTGCTATGTCGTGTTTTTTGATTTCTCCGTAGTTCATTACAGATGCAGCACTCTTTCCTTGATTTCCTGTGTTCTGCCCTGATTCCAGAATTGTGAACCAATGTACCCGCAGGTACGACGGGCAACGTTCATTTTTGATTCGTCGCGGTTACCGCAGTTGGGGCATTCCCACACGAGTTTGCCGTGGTCATCGTCCTGAATGGTTATTTCACCGTCAAAACCGCAGATATGGCAGTAGTCACTTTTGGTGTTGAGCTCGGCATACATAATGTTATCGTAGATAAATTTCATTACGGACAGAACTGCTTCAAGATTGTTCTGCATATTGGGTACTTCAACGTATGAAATTGCACCGCCGGGCGAAAGTGCCTGGAACTTTGCTTCAAGAGCAAGTTTTTCAAAGGCGTCAATAGGCTCGGTAACGTGAACGTGGTAGCTGTTTGTGATGTAGTTTTTATCTGTTACGCCTTTAACGATGCCAAAACGCTTCTGCAGGCATTTGGAGAATTTGTATGTTGTACTTTCAAGTGGAGTGCCGTAGAGCGAGTAGTCAATATTTTCTGCGGCTTTCCATTTAGCGGTGTATTCGTTAAGTTTTTTCATAATCTCAAGACCAAGTGCTTCGCCTTCCGGCTCGGTGAGTTTCTTGCCGTTTAAGCTGTAAACACATTCCCACAGTCCTGCAAAGCCGAGCGAAAGTGTGGAATATCCGCCGTGAAGATATTTGTCGATTGTTTCGCCTTTTTCAAGACGGAGCAGAGCACCGTGCTGCCACAAAATGGGGGCAGCATCTGAAAGTGTGCCTGTGAGTCTTTCGTGTCGGCACTGGAGTGCCCTGTGACAAAGCTCCATACGCTCGTCAAATATTTTCCAGAATTTTTCCATATCACCACCGGCAGACATACCGATGTCAACAAGGTTAACGGTAACAACACCCTGATTGAATCTGCCGTAATATTTGGGATTGCCGTTTTCGTCAAGATAAGGGGTTAAAAAGCTTCGGCAGCCCATACATGTATAGCAGTTGCCGTTGCCATTTTTGTCTATCTTATTCTGAAGCATTATTTTTTCGGAAATATAGTCGGGAACAAGACGTTTTGCAGTACATTTTGCTGCAAGCTTTGTAAGATAGTAATATTTGCTGTCCTCGTGGATGTTGTCCTCTTCAAGCACATAAATAAGCTTGGGGAATGCGGGAGTAATCCAAACGCCTTTTTCGTTTTTAACGCCTTCATAACGCTGAACAAGAGTTTCTTCAATTATGATTGCAAGGTCTTCTTTTTCACGCTCATTTTTAGCTTCGCCCAGATACATAAACACTGTTACAAAAGGTGCCTGACCATTGGTGGTCATAAGAGTTACAACCTGATACTGAATTGTCTGAACACCGTTTCTGATTTCTTCGCGCAGACGTTTTTCTGTCAGTGCGTCAAGCTGTTCATCCGAGAGGGGCTGATTTATTTCGTTCATTTCGGAAATGAGCTGTTTTCTGATTTTTTTGCGGCTGATGTCAACGAAAGGTGCAAGGTGAGTAAGGCTTATACTCTGACCGCCATACTGACAGGATGCAACCTGTGCGATAATCTGAGTTGCGATATTGCAGGCGGTTGAAAAACTGTGCGGTTTTTCGATAAGTGTTCCGCTGATAACGGTGCCGTTCTGGAGCATATCCTCTAAGTTTACAAGGTCGCAGTTGTGCATATGCTGAGCAAAATAGTCTGCATCGTGGAAATGGATTATGCCTTGCTCGTGAGCTTCAACAATGTCGTGGGGGAGGAGCAGTCGCTTTGTTATGTCTTTGCTTACTTCGCCTGCCATATAGTCACGCTGAACGCTGTTAACGGTGGGGTTTTTATTTGAATTTTCCTGTTTAACCTCTTCATTGTTACACTCGATCAGGCTTAAAATCTGCTCGTCTGTGGTATTGGCTTTTCTGACAAGAGCACGAGTGTAACGATAAGTAATGTAGCTTCTTGCAACGTCAAACGCGCGCTGGTTCATTATCTGGTCTTCCACCATATCCTGAATTTCTTCCACGCTGAGTGAACGTTTTATGTTTAGTGCCGCGCTTTCCACATCCTCGGCAATTCTTTTTATCTGAACAGGCGTCATACGTGCGCTGGGGACAACGCTATCGTTAGCCTTGGTTACTGCAATTTCAATCTTCTCGCGGTCAAACTCCATTTCGCTGCCGCTTCTTTTAATGATTTTCATATAGCCACCTCTCTTTTAATAGTATTTTATAGGAAAGTAAATATATTCTACCATATATTTTGTGGTTTGTAAAGGCTTTTTTGTGAAAAAACACTATATATTGTATATTAAATTTGTATTACGCACTAAATATGGCAAAAAAATAACCCGACCAATGGTCGGGTCACTATAAAAAACTTAATTAGTCTTTGTTACCTGAAAGCCAGGGCGGAATTTCAAGACCTTCTTCTTCCTGGTGAGCAGGAGCTGTGGGCTTCTGGTAAGCAGGGAAGTATCCTGTTGTTCTGGACTGTGCTTTGTTGTAGAAATCATCTACTCTCTGTGAATATGTGGGAGCAGCT
The DNA here is from genome assembly GCA_045656205.1 of Clostridia bacterium. Classification (GTDB taxonomy): domain Bacteria; phylum Bacillota; class Clostridia; order RUG12999; family RUG12999; genus RGIG7450. Next base: position 2,640 of record JAZOQS010000054.1, read on the forward strand.
GTTTCTCTGGGAGCAAATGTTTCTTCTTTGGGCTGCTGAGCAGAGAAGAAAGGAATTGCTTTGGGAGAGGGTTCATCAAAACCTGTAGCAATAACTGTGATGATGATTTCATCTTCAAGAGTGGGATCCATAGCGATACCGTAGATGAATGTAGCAGATTCGTCTATGTAGCTCTTAACAATTTCAGCTGCCTGAGCTGCCTCGAAGAGACCGAGGTCGCTGCCGCCTGTAATGTTGAGAAGAACGCCTCTTGCACCATCGATAGTAGTTTCGAGAAGCGGGCTGTTGATTGCCATTTTAACAGCGATTTCAGCTTTATCGTCACCTTTTGCACGACCGATACCCATATGAGCAAGACCGCGGTCTTTCATAACAGTTGTAACGTCTGCAAAGTCGAGGTTGATTTCACCGTCGTTAGTGATAACGTCTGCAATACCCTGAATACCCTGACGGAGAACATCATCAGACATTAAGAATGCGTCTTTGATGGTTGTCTTTTTATCTGCTATCATAAGCAGTCTGTCATTGGGGATGATAACAAGTGTATCAACGTTTTCTTTAAGAGCAGCAATACCCTCTTCAGCCTGAGATGTTCTTACTTTACCTTCAAAACCGAAAGGTTTTGTAACAACGCCGATTGTGAGGATGCCCATATTTTTTGCGATTTCAGCAATAACGGGAGCTGCACCTGTGCCTGTACCGCCGCCCATGCCGGCAGTTACGAATACCATATCTGCGCCTGTAAGAGCTGCAGCGATTTCTTCTTTACTTTCTTCAGCACTTTTTTTGCCGATTTCAGGATTTGCACCTGCACCAAGACCTTTGGTGAGTTTTTCACCTATCTGGATTTTTGTTTTTGCATTTGAACGGTCCAAGATAGGTTTATCTGTATTTACCACGATAAATTCTATGCCTTTAACTCCACGGTCAAGCATACGGTTGACAGCGTTGTTACCGCCACCGCCGACGCCTACAACTTTAATAACGGCCGCGTTGTCAACTTTTTCAAATTCTGACATAATATTATCCTCCTTAGTTATATCTGAGTACATATAGATATATTATACACTATATTAAATAAAAAAACAAGAGGTTTTTTTATTTTTCTTCTTCTGAATCGTTTTTTCTTAATTTAATGGCTCTCTGCGTGATGAGAAGTCTGCGGATTGCCGCACTGTTTGCAAAAATTCTTGTGCCGAAAACAATGATTGTCGCAAGAGACAAATCAACACCCAGAAGATTGCCAATGTATGTTAAAAGTGCGGCAAAGAGGGCGTTCATAAAAAAGCCGGAAAAGAATATATTGCTGTTGAAGGTTTTCTGCAAATAGGAAAGCGCCGCACCTACAAGCGAGTCAAGTGCCGCGAGAATCGCTATTGCTACGTATTGGGAATAGGCATAGGGAATCTGAAGGCCTGAAATCAGTCCCAAAAAAATACCTATAAGCAGTCCCAAAAGAGCCCACATGAATAAAAAACCTTCTTTCTTTTACTCTTCTTTATTTTTTGCGGTTGTAACATATTTGAATGTTACCGAACCGGAATAAGCTTTCATATCAATTCTGTTTGATTTCTGAATCTGGACACCGATGTTCCAGTTTCTGAGTTCGCTTAAAACGCCGCCTGTCATATTGATTGCATTTTCCAGGGTGGAAGCATCTCCTATTGCCTCAATAACAAACGGAGTTCCGCTTCTGGAATTGTTTACTATAATCACCGGACCGACGCATCTTATAGCGGTGGTGGAAACGACGCGCTCACCGTTGATGGCAATTGCCTCTGCGCCTGCAGAGAGAAGCTCGTTTACAAGTGAACGGACATCACTGTCGTGAATAATAAAATATTCGGGAGGAACAGTCGGATCGGTTTTTTTTGCATCACTTAAAGTAACGGTGATACCCGGTCCGTAGACATCAGTCAGCCCCGCTAAGTTTTCTGCGCGGAGAAGGTCTGCCTCCATACCTTTATAGGCACTACCTGTCTGCTCAATTGATTCACGGTAGTTGGTGATGGTGCTCTGCATCTGACTTATCTGGTCCTGCAGGGAAGCGGTTTTTTCCTGCTCGGCAAGATACATCTTCTGGAGCTCTTCATAACGGGCAGAGGGAGATGAGTTATTAATCTGCACACTTTTGAACTGAATGCTGACAGCAAAGCCCAAAAGAGCACAAACAAGTAACATAGAAAGTTTTGATGCAATTTTCTGTTTGTCAATCAAAGCCTGATTCATCTCCTGTATAGTATAATTTATTCTTCGGTTTCTTCAGCCGGAGGCTCGTCCGCCTCTTCGGTCTGTTCTTCTTCTGATTCTTCCTCAAATGGAGAATCTGTACTGTATACAATTCTGTCGGGTGAGGACACATCAAACCAGCCGGAATCAATATCGCCGGCACTTCGCAGACTTTCCGCGAAAGCAGCAACCTTATATTCTGAATCTGTATCATCACCGAAATATACAAAAACACCGTTTTCAAGCTCTGCCCAGATATTATTCCCGTCAAGAGTCACGGAGATATATGGAGTTGCAAGAGCCTGAATATTAAGTTGATTTATATACTTTAATATTACATCAAGTTGGGTGGTCTCGTCAATAGTAATTTTGGCTCCGACCTCACTTTTTTTCACTGTAAGACCGTAAATTGCGGGTAAAACCTTGGGGGTGTCGGAAATTTCCATTATTTTGCCTGTTTCGTCAATAGCCGCAAAGCCTTTTGGAAGTGCAACATTTCCCACAACTTTTCCTTCGGTTATGATGATTTTTACTTTATTTGGGAAAACTCGGTTTATTTCGGCACTTTTAACATAAGCGAGTTTTCCTATTTCCGAAATGGCAGCTTTTTTGTTCACTTTTAAAATATGTGTGCCGGGCATAATTCCCGATGCAGAAATAACAGATTCGGTGGAGGTTGCGCCGGTTCCCTCCACCACAATGTTTTTTACATTAAAAAAGGGAGTCAGGAAAATAAAAGCGTATATTGCCCCTACAATAATTATAAACTTAAGAGCGCCGACTATACGTTTTCTTCGTTTTATACGGCGATTTTTTTTGCGCTGTTCTGCACGGGTTGTCATACGATTCACTTCCTTTGTATGTTACCTCCTACGGAGGTTATAATTTTTTCAAAGTTTTCATATCCGCGGTCAATATAGCATATGTTATCAATCTCGGTTTTACCGGGAGCTGACAAAGCTGCGATAACAAGGGCGGCTCCGCCGCGGAGGTCCGGAGCTGTTACATTTGCAGGTCTTAAAGATTTGATGCCGCGAACTACTGCAATGCGGTCCATTATTGTTATATCTGCGCCCATTTTCTTAAGTTCTGCCGCTGTATTAAAGCGGTTTTCGAAGATGGTTTCGTTTATTATGGAGGTTCCCCTCATTGTTGTAAGTGCCGCCATAAGCTGAGATTGTGCGTCTGTAGGAAAGCCCGGGTAGGGCATGGTTTGCACAGAGTCGGGAGCATTAAGACGGTCAATGCATTTTATGTAGAGACGGTTTTTTTCGGTTCGGATGTATGCACCGCTCTCTTTAAGCAGTGAGCTGATGCTGTCTATATGTAAAGGTACAATATTTTCAAGCATAAATTCGCCGCCGGCAGCCGCTGAAAGAAACATCATGGTAGCGGCGACAATACGGTCGGGCATAACGGTTTTTTCGGCAGGATGAAGTCTGTCGACTCCCTCAATTTCTATTATACTGCTGCCTGCACCGGTTATTCTTGCGCCCATAAGATTTAAAAAGTCCTGCAAATCAATAATTTCCGGTTCACGGGCACAGTTGGTGATAACTGTTCTGCCTTTTTGTCTGCAGGCAAGAAGCATAAGATTCTCAGTTGCGCCGACGGACGGAAATCCTAAATGAATATTCCCGGGACGGAATTTGTCTAAGGTGCATTTTATAAATCCGTCCTCTTCCATTATTTTTGCACCAAGCTGACGGAAGGACTTTAAGTGAATGTCTATGGGACGAAGCCCAAGCTCACAACCTCCGGGATAACTGCAAACTGCAACGCCCAGACGTGCGAGTATCGCACCGGTGAAAATCACCGAAGACCGCATTTTTCTGGTAAGACATTCGGGGATTGTATGAGTTGTAATGGTTGCAGAATCTATTATAACCGTACCATTTTCGCGTTTTACCCGGCAACCGAGATGCCGCAGGATTTCCAGAGTTATTTTTACATCGTAAATATCGGGACAGTTATGGATAACCGTTTCGCCCTCGGTTATTATCGAAGCGGCAAGAATGGGAAGAACGGCGTTTTTTGCACCCTGAACAGTGACGCTTCCGCAAAGCGGATTTCCTCCCTGAATTATGTATTTGCTCATATCCGAAACAGACACCTCCGCAAAAAATAAAAGGTTTACTACATTCTATGCGGAGGGGTGTTTTTTAGTGACGGATAAGTTTTTCTACCTCAGCGTATATATCGCGGGAGGCATTTGGTTTTGCCATTTTAAGTGCGTTTGCACGGATAAGGTCCGCCTTTTCTGGACTAATGAAAAGGGCATTTACCTGCTCGATTAAAGAATCTGCATTAAGTTCATCCTCGCGGAGCATTATTGCCGCACCGGCTGATTGAAGTGCAGAAGCATTATGCTCCTGGTGATTGTTTGTAACATATGGTGACGGGACAAGCACAGAGCATTTTCCCATAGCGCATATTTCGCTTATGGCAATTGCGCCCGCACGGCTGACAACAATATCTGCTGCCGCCATTACACTGTCCATATTGTATATATAGGGAGTGATGGTAATATTATCAACGATTTTTTCACCCTCAAGAGATTTCATTATATCGTCATAATAACGTTTGCCGGTTCCCCAGATAATTTTAAAATCGGGGTTTTTTGTTTTTACAAGGTCGAGCATACTGTCGTTGATTTTTTTTGCGCCAAGACTTCCGCCAAAAACCAGAAGAGTCGGCTTATTTATGCCGAGAGTTTCTCTGGCATGGGCAGAATTAACTGTCAGAATACCTTCTCTTACGGGGTTGCCGGTGAGAACGGCTTTGTCTTTACCGGGGAGAAATTTTATACTTTCCTCAAAGCTGACACAAATACGATTTACCACACGGCTTAAAATTTTTGTTGTCATCCCGGGGAAAACGTTCTGTTCGTGTATAAGTGTGGGGATTTTCATCATTGCCGCAGAAAATACTGCAGGGCCGCTGACATAACCGCCGCAGCCTATAACAATATCGGGAGCAAAATCCTTTATGATTTTTTTTGTTTCCGCAAGACCTTTTGCCGCGAGAAATACTGTCTTAAGGTTTGAGAGACTGAGTGACCGCTTAAAACCGGCTACTTTTATGCATCTGATCGGAAAGCCTTCTTTTGTTACAAGGTCGGTTTCCATACCGCCCTCTTTGCCGATAAAAAGGACTTTGCCGCCGTGGGATGTTATCTGTCTTGCAATTGCGATTGCCGGGTTTATATGACCGGCAGTTCCGCCGGCTGTAACGATTGCTTTAAAAGCCATAGTTTTCAACCTTTCAGTTTTTTGGAGTGGATTTGCTTTTTCTCTGACGGGAAATATTAAGAAGTATACCCATGGATGCTATTGTGAAAAACAGGTTTGTTCCGCCTGCACTGAAGAAGGGGAGAGGCATACCTGTTACAGGGAACATTGAAGTAACAACACAGATATTTATAAATACCTGAACAAATATAAGTGTTGCCAGCCCCATACCGATAAGTCTGCCGAGTTTGTCGGGAGCGTCCATAGATATTTTTATACATCTCATTATAAACAGGAAGAAGAGGAGAATTACAAAGAAAGCTCCTACAAAACCGAGTTCTTCGCATATTACTGCGAAAATAAAGTCGTTGTGAGGTTCGGGGATGTAAAGTGCTTTCTGAACACTCTGACCAAGACCTTTGCCGAAAAGACCGCCCGAGCCGATGGCGTAGAGAGACTGGATAACCTGCCAGCCGTCCCCGGTGGGATCGCTGAACGGGTCTAAAAAGCTTGTAACACGTGCGCGCCCGTAGTCACTGAAAAGTATCAGCAGTGAAAAAGCCGCAACACCAATTATGCCTACCGGGAGAATATATTTCAGATTTGCGCCCGCCATAATTACAATTACACCGCACACAGCTGTTATGAGAAGCATAGCACTTTTGTGAGGCTGAAGGACAAGCGGGAATATCAGTATTACAAGCATAACTCCGTAGGTCATCCAGCTGGATTTGAAGTTGTTTAGCGCATCTTTTGTCTGGCTGGAACAGACCTTTGAAAATACAAGTATCCACATGATTTTTGCAAGTTCGGACGGTTGGAAGGACATACCGCCCAGGTTAATCCATCTTTTTGCACCGTTTATATCTTCCGGTGAAAACAGGGGAATAAAAAGCATTATCCAGACAATAGCGGCACCGGGCAGAAGAATCTGCGGGGAACAAAGAATATGGTAGTCTACCTTTGAGAGAATAAACATACCAATTATTCCGGCGATTGCCATAATAAGCTGTTTTTTCAGGAAATAGAGGCTGTCGCCCTGACGGTAAAGTGCCGTAACTGAGCTGGCAGAGCCTACCATAATAAGGCCGAACAGAATTATTATAAGAAGAATTATTATAAAATCCATATCCATTCCGCCGCCGGTGGCAAGCGAACCGGATAATTTGTCGAAAAAGCCTTTGTTTTTTCGTTTAGACACTGCTTTCACCTCGAAAAATTAAGTTACAAACTACAGACCTGCGTATGCTATAACACAAAGAATTGCGGTGACCGCACAAAACACAAGGTCGATTTTTATTTCAGACCAGCCACACATTTCAAAATGGTGGTGGATAGGACTCATTTTGAAAATTCTTTTGCCGGTAAGCTTGAAAAATGTTACCTGCAAAATTACAGACAGAGCTTCAATTACATACACAAGCCCGGCAATTACAAGATAGAGCGACCAACCGTTTACCACTGCAATGGCAGATACAACGCCGCCTAAAAACAGGGAACCGGTATCGCCCATAAACACAAGTGCTTTGGGTTTGTTGTAAAGCAGAAATCCTGCAAGCGCGCCGGCAACTGCAATTGCGAAAAGCCCTGATTCGTTGTCACAGATAAGGCTTGATGCCGCTGCAAAAAAGAGACAGACAATTATGCTGACAGAGGTTGCGAGACCGTCTATCCCGTCAGTTAAGTTAACTGCGTTAACGCTGCCTATAATAACTATTACTGCAAAAGGAATGTACCACATTCCGAGATTTAGTGCGATGTCCGTAAAGGGGATTTTCAGGGTCGTATCTATAAGTCCGCCGCGGTATAATACCCACACAAACAAAAGGGATGCGACAAACTGGAGAACAAGTTTCTGGATTTCCGTAAGACCAAGATTTCTCTTTTTTGCCACTTTGATATAGTCGTCAATAAAGCCTATCACACCAAATGATACGCTGAGGTAGAGAAGCATTATTCCTTTAAATGAGTGATAAAGCATAATAATGCAGCTCACTGCTGCGGCTATAATAAAAATAATTCCGCCCATGGTGGGAGTGCCCGATTTGGTCTGATGCCATGATGGGCCTTCTTCACGGATTTCCTGACCGAATTTAAGTTTTCTTAAAACGGGGAGTGCGAGCGGAGCAGCCAGTGCGGCTACTATAAAGGCTATTATTGCGGCAAATAAATAGTTCATATTTTCAACCCCTATGCTGATTTATCTTGAAAAGTATTCCTTTACGATTATTTCCTCGCTGAACGGAATTTTTCCGCTTTTTGTAATCTGATAATTTTCGTGTCCCTTGCCTGCGAGAAGAACAACATCACCCTCGCGAGCCATATCAAGAGCGTAAATTATAGCTTCTTTTCGGTCGGTTATTACTGCGTACTCGCAACCAGAACGGATAACGCCCGGTTTTACCTCTTCAATAATATCCTCGGGCTCTTCGCTTGCGGGATTATCAGATGTTATTATACAAAATGATGAGTATTTACCGGCAATTTCACCCATTTCGGGACGTTTTGTTCTGTCACGGTCACCCGGGGCACCGAACACTGTGATTATTCTGCCGGTTGTAATTTCTTTTAAGGTTGTCAGTATGTTATAAAGTCCGTCCGGTGTGTGCGCGTAGTCTATCATCACGCTGAAAGGAGAGGATACGGGCACAAGCTCTGCTCTGCCCTTTGCACCTTTGGAGATTATAAGACCTTTTGCAATTTCCTCTTCGGAAAAACCGAGAGACAGACATACTGCAGCTGCGGCAAGTGAATTGTAAACATTGAATTTGCCCGGTATACGCGCTTTTATCGGGAGAGAGCCGCGTGCGTGGTCCAATGTATAGATAATGCCTTTTTCCGAAAGTTTTACATCGGAGGCATAAAAGTCTGATTTTTTATTTTCTGTGCTGTATGTATACACATTTTTACAGCTTGTTTTTGATGCGATGTCCATACTGTAACTATCGTCCGCGTTCATAACAGCGATGTCGCACATTTCAAAAAGCTTTGCTTTGGCTGCTGCATAGTTTTCCATATCACCGTGGAGGTCCAGGTGTTCGTGGGTCAGGTTTGTAAATGCTGCCGCCGCAAAA
>JAZOQS010000055.1:0-3655 GCA_045656205.1 Clostridia bacterium
GCAGGCGATTGCATAATCGTCGCCATAAATGGGACGCATAATATCGTCATTTTCATACTGAATTGAGTCGGTATCAATAGAAACCTTTGCACAGTATTTTTTAAAGTGCTCGGGCAGGTCGTTTGACCAGAGAACCGTAAGATTGGGTTCGGGAGATGAACCGAGCGTGTAAAGGGTGTTTAAAATGCGGTAGCTACTTTTGGTAACAAGAGTTCTGCCATCTTCACCCATACCGCCTACGGCTTCTGTAATCCACATAGGATCGCCGCCGAAGAGTTCGTTATATTCGGGAGTTCTGAGGTGACGTGCAAGACGGAGTTTCATAACAAAATCGTCAATCAGCTCCTGTGCACCCGACTCTGTAAGCGTTCCGTTTTCTATATCACGCTGAATGTAAATATCAAAGAAAGTGCTTACTCTTCCCAGAGACATTGCTGCACCGTTCTGTTCTTTTATAGCGCCGAGATAAGCAAAATATGTCCACTGAATTGCCTCGCGGGCATCCTTTGCCGGTTCGCTTATATCATAGCCGTAGCTTGCCGCCATTTGTTTAAGATAACCCAGAAAAGTTATCTGCTGAAAAAGTTCTTCAGCGAGCTTGGTGCGGTCAGCATTGAAATTGCATACGTAAAGGTTTTGTTTATCCTTTTTCTTTTCTTCAATGAGTTTGTCCACACCGTAAAGGGCAACGCGGCGGTAGTCTCCTATAATTCTGCCTCTGCCGTAGGCATCGGGCAGACCTGTAATTACATGACATTTTCGTGCCTGACGCATTTCATCAGTATAAGCGCGGAAAACACCGTCGTTATGAGTTGTACGGTAGCGGAATTCTTCCTCCACCTTTGCGCCCAGTTTATATCCGTAAGCCTCGCAGGCACTTCTTACCATTCTCATTCCGCCAAACGGGTTAACACCGCGTTTGAGCGGACGGTTGGTCTGAAGTCCTACTATAAGCTCATTTTCTTTATCTACATATCCGGGAGAATATGTGGTAAGAGAAGATGCATTGTCTGTATCAATATCGAGTACTCCGCCATACTGACGTTCAAGTGAAAAAAGCAGATTGATTTTTTTCATCAGTTCGTTGGTACGCGTGGTAGCACCCGAAAGAAAAGAAGAGTCTCCGGTATATTCTTTATAGTTGGTCTGAATAAAATCGCGGACGTTTATTTCATCCTGCCAAGCGCCGGATTTAAATCCGTCCCAGTTAATATGATTCATATCCATAATCCTCCTGCATTTAATCAAAAAAGGGCAAATAAGCTTTTACACTTATTTGCCCAGACGGTCGGCTATAAAATTTTACACTCCCTTGCAGTGCTCTGCAAAACCGTCAGTTGTGTAAAATCTATATTTATTATACACGAGAAGAGCCCCTTTGTCAACCCATTACTCAGCGTAAAAGTCTTCAGGACGCTCCTCGGTGTAACCGAAATAATGGAGCAGACAGTTAACTATACGCTCGGAAGCTGTGCCGTCACCATAGGGGTTTGCGGCATGAGCCATTTCGTCGTAGGCATTTTTGTCTGAAATAAGAGTATTTGCCATTTCAAAAATTGTATTTTCATCGCAACCTGCAAGCTTTGCAGTACCTGCTGCAATAGCTTCAGGACGTTCTGTTTCGGTGCGGAGAACGAGTACGGGTTTTCCGAGAGCCGGAGCTTCTTCCTGAAGTCCGCCCGAGTCGGTCATTACCATAAAGCAACGTTTCATAAGGTTGTGAAGCTCGTCAACATCAACAGGGTCAATGAGATGAATTCTGTCGTGACCGCCAAGGATGCCGAAAGCAGTTTCACGTACTGCCGGATTGAGGTGAACAGGATAGATAATTTCTACATCATCAAATGTGTCTGCAAGTTTTCTTACTGCGTTGCAGATGTTTTTAAGAGGTTCACCCAAGTTTTCGCGTCTGTGAGCGGTAACGAGTATCACGCGGCGGTTTTCAAAATCAACCTTTCTGATTTCTTCATTTTTGAAAACATAACTGTCACTTACAGTATATTTTGTAGCGTCAATTACTGTGTTGCCTGTGATATAAATTGCGTCCGCGTCAATGGATTCTTTTAAAAGATTGTTTTTGTTTGCAATTGTGGGGGAGAAATGAATATCTGCAATTGCACCGGTGAGCTTTCTGTTCATTTCTTCCGGGAATGGAGAATATTTGTCATATGTACGAAGACCTGCTTCAACGTGACCTACTTTTATCTGATTGTAAAAAGCGGCAAGGCTTCCTGCGAAAGTTGTGGAAGTGTCCCCGTGAACTAAAACAACGTCAGGTTTAGCTTCTTTCATAACCTCGTCAAGTCCGTTTAAAGCAAGAGTTGTGATGCTGCACAGGGTCTGACGGTCACGCATTATGTTAAGGTCATAATCTGCTTTTATTTTAAACATATCCATAACCATATCCAGCATTTGACGGTGCTGAGCGGTCAGGCATACAATACTTTCTGTGTTGGGATTTTTTTCAAGCTCCAAAACAAGGGGGGCCATTTTAATAGCTTCGGGTCTTGTGCCGAAAACAGTCATAACTTTAAGCTTTTTCATTTTTCTTCTCCTTCTTTATCTTTGTTATTTTCAGCCATCTGTCTGGTTTTTGAAGCAACAACAAACAGAGCAACTATCAGTATCGGAATTACAGATACCATCAGGATAATTCCCTGAACAACACCGCGTGCCGCCATTACAACAGAGCCTATACCGAGTAGGGAACTGATGGAATACATAATCGCAACAGCCTGCTTCTGATTAAGTCCCATATCAATAAGGCGGTGATGAAGATGTCCGCGGTCGGCAGTCATAGGTGACTGACCGTGAACAAGTCTGCGGATGATTGCAAAAAGTGTATCAAACAGGGGCAGACCGAGAACAAGTATCGGAAGCACAAAGCTTATAACTGCATACCCTTTGAAAAGTCCCTGAATTGATATTACGGCGAGGGTGTACCCTAAAAATGTCGAGCCGGTGTCACCCATGAAAATTTTTGCCGGATTTGAGTTGAAAGGCAAAAATCCAACGCAACAGCCCACAAGAGCCGCCGCGATGGGAGTCACGGCACTGTTGCCCATTATGATTGAAATTAAAAGTATGGACAGGGATGCAATTGATGAAACTCCGGCGGCAAGTCCGTCCAGTCCGTCAATAAAATTCACCGCATTTGTCATTCCCACAATCCAAATAACCGAAATAATTTCTGCATAGGGTGAGGATAAAACAGAGGGGAAGTTGCTTGTGTCAAACGGGTTAGAGAAGAATTTTATTGAATGACCGAAATAAACCGCTATAAGTGCTGCAACTATCTGGAAGATAAGTTTAAGGAGCGGATTTAAGTTTTTCTTGTCATCAATTATTCCCACAATAACGATGAGTGTTGCACCAATGAACAGACCGATAAGTTCGCGTGAAACGGGAACAAATACCGCAATGCTCACAACAAAACCGTAAAACATTGCAAGTCCGCCCATAAGAGGCATGGATTTTTTGTGCATACGGCGATTGTCTTTAGGTACATCCACCACACCAGAACGCTCTGCGAGGAATTTTACCATAGGTGTTGCCATGAAAGTTAATATAAATGATACTACAAGTATAAACAGTATGTTACTGCCTGAAAAAAACATTATTATTCACCTCGGCTTAAATTATAAAACCAACCTTT
>JAZOQS010000056.1:0-3290 GCA_045656205.1 Clostridia bacterium
TTATTTCTGCTGTTGTTCTCTGGATTCTTGGCAGCGGTACAGTAAAAGGCTTTGCAATCACACTCTTTATCGGTGTTGTTGTAAGTATGTTTACTGCAGTATTTGTAACTAAATTCTTACTTAATATCCTCATAGACTTTAACGTTAAAAACCGTAAATTCTATGTAGGCGGCGTGAAATAGGAGGTGGCAGACCATGAATATAATGAAACATTATCCTAAATTTATGGCACTGTCAGCGCTTATTATCGTTGTCGGTGTAGTTATGCTTTTTGCCTGCGGCGGCTTTGTAACAGATATTGACTTTGCCGGCGGTACAATGATGAAAGTTGATATGGGCAAAGCATTTGAAGTAAGTCAGCTTAAATCTGTTGTAAAAGATGCAACAGGTTTTGACGCAACAGTTCAGACAAGTCTTGATGCAGATAACTTTGAAGCTACAATCAAGCTTTCCAACCTTTCTGCACAGCAGAGAACTGACCTTGAAAAAGCTCTTAAAGACAAAATGGGCATCAAAGAAGTTCTTTCTACAGAAACAATTACTCCGCTTGTAAGTAGCGAAATTATATTCAATGCTCTTTTAGCTATTGTAATTGCCAGCGTTCTTATCCTCATCTACATTGCGATAAGATTTGCATTTGCTCCGGCACTTGCGGCTATCATTGCACTTGTTAACTCTGTTCTTGTTATGATTGCTTATTATGCAATTTTCAGAGTTCCTGTAAACGCATCTTTCATTGCGGCTCTTCTCACAATCATCGGTTATGCAATCAACGACACAATCGTTACATTTGACCGAATCAGAGAAAACAAACGTTTTGCAAAGAAAGAATCCTTCAAAGAAATTTGCGAAAAGAGTATCAAACAGACACTCGGCAGAACAATCAAAACATCTGCTACAACTCTTATCGCACTTGTTATCCTTGCAGTTCTTGGCGAAGATACAATCAGAGCATTCGTTATTCCGCTTATCGTTGGTGTAGTTGCCGGCACATATTCTTCAATATTTGTTGCAACTCCCATGTGGTACCTCATTGACGGCGGCAAAGGCGAAACTGTAAACAAAAAGAAAAAAGCATAGGAGCAAACGACCATGAAAAGAATACTTGCTCTTATGGATAAATACTCAATCAATGTTTGGGGTATCGTAATACTTCTTATGGCAACAATTATGCTCATTCCGTTCATTCCCGGCACTATTGCTACGGTTTTCGGAATCAGTATTTACTACACACCTGCGCTTATTCTTTCACCCGTTCTTATGGGTATTGTTTACGCAGTGCTGGCTTCTTACGAAACACCCAAAATGAGTCCTAAAAAGAAATGCGCATTCAGAACAGTTAAGCTTATTAACCTCGTTTTGTTTTACGCAGTAACAATAGCTATTGTTGTAACGGCAATAGTAAAAGGAAATATTAACTTTTAACTTAAAAAGCCGTCAACTCTGACGGCTTTTTGCTTTTTGGCAGGGAGATAAAATGAGAACTTTCACAGCAGGCGATAATGATGCCGGAATGAGAATGGACAGGTTCACACAGAAAGTCTGTCCGGCACTTCCGACATCGCTTATGTATAAATATATCAGAATAAAAAGGGTAAAGGTTAACGGAAGGAAAACCGAGCTTGCGTATCGCCTGAAGTGCGGCGATGTGGTGGACATGTATATAAATGACGAGTTTTTTGATGTTACTGAGGAAAACGCGTTTTTGTCTACTACTATAAAGCCGGTTGTGGTTTACGAGGATGAAAATATAATTGTCGTAAACAAACCGCAGGGGCTTGTGGTGCATGAGGATGACAGCGGTGAGAAAATAAATACGCTTATTTCCGGGATAAAAAAATATCTCTACGATAAAGGTGAATTTAATCCGGAGGCTGAAAATACCTTTGCGCCGGCGCTTTGCAACCGTATTGACCGTAACACAGGGGGACTTGTGATTGCGGCAAAAAATGCCGATTCCCTTAAAATAATGAATCAGAAAATAAAGGACCGCGAGATGGAAAAAGGCTATTACTGTCTTGTAAAAGGTGCACCGAAGGAAAATGCGGGAACGCTCAAAAACTGGCTTTATAAGGATGAAAACAAAAAAGAAGTTAAGGTTTTCGACAAGCCGGGAGAAGGCAGAAAAACAGCGATAACCGAGTATGAAATGGTAAGAAAATATAAAGATTTCAGTCTTGTGAGGGTTAATCTTATAACGGGCAGAACCCATCAGGTGAGGGCGCAGTTTGCCCACGCCGGAAATCCACTTTTAGGGGACGGGAAATATGGTGACCCCAAGGCCAATGCAGCATCGGGACTAAAATATCAGGCGCTCTTTTCCTATAAAGTCAGATTTGATTTTTCAACTGACGGTGGCAGGCTTGCATATTTAAACGGAAAAGAAATTGCAGTTGGACTTGATGAAATATTGAAACTGTGGAAAGTGTAAGGAATAATTTAACATAATTGTAATATACAAATGGGACAAAATATGGTATACTTGTAGTGTCAGCTATCAAGATCCTGTATAAACCGGGCGGCAGCCTCGCGGCTTTCAAATTTTGCGCCTGTCCGGAGTTTGTCAAGCAGGAACTCCTGGAGTGAGTGTATATCTATATACCCCAATGTTTTGCGGTCGAGTTCACTGCCCTGCTGGTCGAGTGTGTAAAGGCAGACATTTCCGTGCGTCAGCTTGATTTCATAGCTTGAGGGAGTCTGGACTGTCGATTGTGGTGAAACAGTGTCGGACTGAGGGGCGGGTACGGAAACATCCGGGGGAGCTATATTCAGCATGGAAAAGATTGCGATTGTTGCGCCTATGGCGCATAAAACGGGGAATAAAATTTTTCTGGACATAAACATCATTCCTTTGTTTTTTAGATATCATTTGCAATTTATTATAAATTTATCCATTTAAAATGGAGGCTTTAGTATGAAAAAAGGAAAAAAAGGCGAGAAAACCGGAAGAAACATTTCAAAAGCTTTAATGTCTGTCCTTCTGGTGGTGGGCGGCATTGTGTCGACGATTGTAATATGGAATCTGGGCGCTATTATAATAGATGCCTATAAATTTGATATCACAATTTATAAGACTGATATGGCCTCTACAATTTATGCTGTTGACAGTGAGGGCAAATATACCGAGTATGAACAGCTTTATTCTGAGGAAAGACGTGTCTGGGTGCCCATAGAAAAAATACCTGTGCATGTTCAGCAGGCAACTGTTGCTATTGAGGATGAGCGTTTCTACTCTCATCAGGGCGTGGATATTAAAAGAACAATCGGTGCCCTTGGCGGCTGGATTACAG
>JAZOQS010000057.1:0-20189 GCA_045656205.1 Clostridia bacterium
TTCCTTTTCTTCCTCAAAAGAAATAACGCCCTCCATATTAGTAGTTCCCGCTTTAGTCGCAAAAGTATTATCAGCATTTAAAATACCTATGTTTTCAATCATACCAATGGATTTGAAGGAATCAAACAAAAGGCTGTAGTCTTCTCCATCGCTATAAAGTTTTGCAGCGAAGCTTGCCATTGTTGCAAGATTTTCTCTGTCAGATGTTAACTGCAGAATAATATCATCTTTTATCTGCTTTGTCTGAACATGGAGAGTTTCATATTCATCCTCTTCGATTTTATTATATAAATAACTTACCATAGCAAGAAAAACCGCGCATAACAATATTGCGGTGACAATCGTGTATAGAATATTATGTTGTTTAGATTTTTTCTTTCCGTACTTTATTGCCATAAACATTACCTCTTAAATATATAACACTTTCAAAAGTTACATATACCCGTATAAAATTATATCATATATAATTCAATTTTTCAATATTTTTTGCTATTTTTCTACAAATAACTCATTTTTTTAACAAACAACACTAAACACTTTTTAAAAACAATCAGAGCGTGTACGGATTTAAAAGAACTGACACCCGAAATTGTAAACATACTAATAAAGAGAATCAATGTTCACAATGCAGAAAAGGTTGATGGTCATAAAAAGGTTAAAATCGATATTGAATTTATCGCGGTTGGTTTGATAAGCATACCTGATGAAAAAGAAATATTATCTTTAATGGAAGAAATACGAAATGAAAAAGTTGCGTAAAAATGGGCAGAAGCGGTGCAACCGCTGTGGTTACACCGCTTCTTTTAAATTTTGTCCTTTAGAACACTCGCCCATTGCCGAATCTTTTTTATTACAGTTTTACACTGTCATTTTTCCATTTCATCAGAATTATCACGCCGGAAACTACTATGCAGATTCCCGCAACAAGTTGAGAAATACGAAGATTTCCAAGCATCAGACTGTCAGTTCGGAGTCCCTCAATCCACACTCTGCCAAGTCCGTACCACAGAAGATAAGCATAGAATACAAAACCCTCAAACGGTTTTTTCTTTCGTAGCAGTGCAAATATCACAAATCCTGCCGCATTCCATAAGGATTCGTAAATAAATGTAGGATGAACAGCCACACCACTTGCGGCAATTTCCATTCTCCAGGGAAGATTGGTCTGACTTCCGTAGGCTTCTACATTTATAAAATTCCCCCATCTGCCTACCGCCTGTCCGATAAGAAAGCAGGGTGCTGCGAGATCCGCGAGTTTATAAAAAGCTATTTTTTTCACTTTACTGTATATAAGTCCTGCAAGGAACGCACCAATTATTCCGCCGTAAATGGCAATTCCGCCCTCCCAGATTTTAAATATATCTGTCCAGTCGTGTTTATATGTATTCCACGAAAAAATAACGTAATAAGCCCTTGCACAGATTATTGCCACCGGAAGTCCTATGATTAAAAGGTCAGTAAGTGTGTCTTTGGGAAGTTCTTCCTCTTTTGAAGCATAAACTGCCCATAAAAAAGCAAGGACAAGTCCCGTTGCTATTATAATTCCGTACCAGTAAACATCTTTCCCGAATATGGAAAATGCTACGGGGTTTATTGAAAACGCATCTATCCCCAGTCCGGGAAATGCTATAATTTCACTCTGCATAAATATTTCTCCTTTATGTAAATAATCTGTCCGGTTATTTTCTTATGGACCATTCATATTCACTGGGCGTTACCCCATACTGTTTTTTAAACAGTCTTGAAAAATACTGGACATTTGTAAACGAAAGCTGATCAGACACCTGTGTGATGGAATAACTTCCGGTTCTGATATATTCTTTTGCACGCATGAGTTTCTGGTCACTTATATATTTCGACAGGGCAATTCCCGTACTGCTTTTAAAAAGCGTCGAGAGATATGATGCATTTACCGGTATGGCACTTGCTATCGCCGCGACAGAAAGTTTTTTGCAAATATTTGCGTTAATATAACTTTTAACATAGGAAACAAGGTCATTTTCTTTTCTGCTGACAGAAGCTGTCTGAGTTTTTTTGTCCTGACCTTTTTGTCTTATCAGTTTAATAACTATTTCCTTGAGATAGCAGAGGATTAAATCTTCACTGCCAAATCCGCCCGATTCCTTTTCGGATATTATTTTTTCCATCAGGTTTTTTATTTCTTTATCCGCTGTAAAAACGCGGTTTTCAAAATACTCTGCATCAGCATAATTCATTTCAAAACCGATGGTTGCATAACACACCGAAACATCGCTGTCAGAATACTGCAGATGTTTCTGATTTGGGACAAAAAGCATAACATCCCCCTGCTTCATCTCGGTTTTGAAATCATTTTTATCCCCTGTTATATTATACATTTTTCCGCTGTCAACATAGGTAAGCTCCCAAACGTCGTGAGCTTCTTTTTTACTTTTAAAGCCAAGCTCTTTTTCGTGATATAAAAGGGTGTAGATCCGTCCGACGTTTATTGTGGGATTAACATAAATATTCATATCAAGCGGCGGAATTGATATCTCTCTACGGATACTTTCTCCCTCCGAGTATGAAATTGTTGCTTTCTGCAAAAGAGGCGTCGCATAATAATACATCCCCCCTCTTATAATGACTGTTTTGTCAAAAATAAAAGGCACCAGCATATCGGGAGAACTTCCAACATATAAAACCGCCGTTCCCTCCGCAATATCCATCACGGTTTCATCATCGCTGACAAACAGTTTGTCCGGAATTTTTCTTGTAATCTGAACGGTTTTTGTTGTTTTATAGCCAAGTCTTTCTACAGCTTTTTCAAACCCTCCCGGTTCAATTTCACCAAAAGGTTTAAAGGTTAAGAATGTTAAATTTTCAATCATAACATCACTCCTTTACACCATTATACAACAAAAGTATAAGTTTTGTAAAGAATTTTATATTTACTTTTTTACGTTTTTAATATATAATTAACCTATACTAATATGTCAAAAGGAGTTTTTATAATGAAAGCTATAATTCTTGCTGCCGGAAAAGGCAAACGACTTTTAAGTGAAACAATGAATATGCCCAAGGTTTTAAGACTTGCTGCAGGCAAACCGCTTATCGAGCATGTTATCGGTAACATCAGCTTTATAAACGACGAGGATATCGTTATTGTAGCAGGCTACAAACGCGAAATGGTTTTTGAGCGTCTTGGTGACAAATATACATACGCTGTTCAGGAAGAACAGAAAGGCACAGGTCACGCAGTTATGATGGCAAAGGATGCTTTTGAAGGTTATACAGGTGATGTTGTTATTCTTTATGGTGATATGCCTCTCTTCAAAGAAGAAACATACAAAAAGCTCATTGAAGAGCATCAGAAAACAGGTGCGGACTGCACAATTCTTACTACAATTACAGACGATAAACTTGCTTACGGCCGTATCATAAGAGAAAACGACGAAGTTATTGATATTGTTGAGGATAAGGACTGCACTCCCGAGCAGAAAGAAATCAAAGAACTCAATGTTGGTGTTTACGCTTTCAAAGCAGATGTTTTGTTCAGCAATCTTGACAAGCTTAAAAACAACAATGCCCAGGGTGAATATTATCTCACCGACGTTCCGAAAATTCTTATCGGCGAAGGAAAGAAAATCGCATCCTACACTACAACAGACGCTCAGGAAATTCTCGGCGTAAACACTCCCGAAGACCTTGATCTCTGCGAAAAAATACTCGGAGGAAGAAACTAATGTTTAAATTCGGTACAGGCGGTTGGCGTGATATTATTGCCGATGGTTTCACAAAAGACAACATAACACTTCTTGCTCAGTCTCTTTCTGAAAAAATGTTAAAAGAGGGAGCAAAGGAAATTGTTATAGGTTATGACCGCAGATTTATGTCTGACCTTGGTGCAACCTGGCTTGCGGAAGTTTTTGCCGCAAACGGAATTACCGTTTATTACATTCCGTCAAACGCTCCGACACCGCTTATTATGTTCACCGTTAAAGAGTTTGGCTGCAAATATGGTATGGCGGTTACTGCCAGCCACAACCCCGCTATTTACAACGGTATAAAAGTATTCACCGAGGGTGGCAGAGATGCCAATGAAATTGTAACAGGTGAGCTTGAAGAAATCGGCAAAACAATAACTGATATAAAATCCATGGATTTTGATGATGCCGTTAATAAAGGAATTATCAAAATCACAAATCCTTTCAATGATTACATTGACAGCATTATGAATATGCTGGACATTGATGCCATCAAGGAAAAAGGTCTTAAAATTCTTCTTGACCCTATGTTTGGTGTTTCAAGAACATCTCTCCAGACAATTTTATTAACTGCACGCTGCGATGTTGATATAATAAATGACAGACACGACACACTTTTCGGCGGTCGTCTGCCCTCCCCCTCAGCGGCTACTCTTACAAAACTTTCCGACATGGTAGTTGAAGAGGGCTATGACATTGGTATTGCAACCGATGGTGATGCCGACAGAATCGGTATCATAAACGAAGACGGCAGATTTATCCACCCCAACGAAATCCTTGTTCTGCTTTATTATTATCTGCTTAAATACAAAGGCTGGAAAGGCGATGTTGTAAGAAACCTTGCAACAACCCACCTGCTTGATAAAATTGCGGACGATTTCGGATTCAAATGTCACGAAGTACCCGTTGGTTTTAAACACATCAGTTCCAAAATGGAAGAGTCTGATGCTATCATCGGTGGTGAATCAAGTGGTGGTCTTACAATCAAAGGTCACATTAAAGGTAAAGACGGCATTTTTGCATCTTCCCTTCTTGTTGAAATGATTTGTAAAACTGGAAAAGGTCTGTCTGAAATGCTTGACGAAATTCATACAAAATACGGTCAGAGCTTTATGTCCGAACGCGACTTTAAATTCTCCAACGAGAAAAAGGCAGAGCTTCAGAAACTCATTTACGAAGATAAAGTTTTACCTGATTTCAGCGAAAAAGTTGCAAAGGTAAGCTATATGGACGGTCTTAAGGTTTACTTTGAAAATGGCGGCTGGATAATCGCACGTTTCTCCGGTACTGAGCCTCTCATCCGTATTTTCTGCGAAATGGAAAATAAAGAGCTTGCAGAAAAGATTTCTGATGAACTTCTTGCAATGCTCGGTTTATAATAAGGAGGGAAATTATTCTAAAAAGGAGATATATCAATGAAAAAAGTAGTTTTTGACAATTACGAACAGCTAAGCAAAGCTGCTGCAGATTTTGTAGCTGCTGAAATAAATGCAAAACCTCAGTTTGTTCTCGGACTTCCCACAGGTGGAACACCGGTTGGCATGTACAAAAACCTTTCCGAAATGAACAAAGAAGGCAAAGTTGATTTTGCAAACGTTACAACTTTCAACCTCGATGAATATCTTGGTCTTGAAAGAAGTCACGACCAGAGTTACTGGTATTTTATGAACAAAAACCTCTACTCTAATGTAAACTTAAAAGAAGAAAACATCAACATCCCCAACGGCACAGCCGCTGACATGGATGCTGAAACAAAAGCATACGACAAAAAAATTGAAGATATGGGCGGACTTGACCTTATGGTTCTGGGTATTGGACCTAACGGTCATATCGGTTTTAACGAACCGGACAGCTTCCTAATCGCTCCCACTCACACTGTTACTCTTACAGAATCCACAATTGACGCAAACGCTCGTTTCTTTGAAACACGAGATGACGTTCCCAAAATGGCTGTAACAATGGGTGTTGGCAACATTATGAAAGCAAAGAAAATCCTTATGCTTATCTCAGGCGCAAACAAAAAAGCAGTTGCAAAAGCTTTAAACGAGGGTGTTGTAACTCCTGAAAACCCTGCAACAATGCTTCTTATGCATCCTGATGTAACAGTTCTCATTGACAAGGACGCTGATCAGTAATGATTTTAAAAAACGCGCTCGTCTTAACTGACGACTTCAAATTCACTAAAACAGATGTTGAAATATCCGGCGGTATAATTACCGCTATCGGAGAAAATTTAGCCGGTGAATCGGTTGACCTTTCGGGAAATTATTTAATTCCCGGTCTGGTGGATATTCACACTCATGCCGCACTTGGCACAGACGCTATGGACAAGGATTATGACTTTGACCGCGTGGAAAAGCACTTTTTATCATGCGGGGTCACAACTTTCTTCCCTACCACAATCAGTGCGTCACACGAGGATATACTTGCCGCAATGAAAAAAGCGGCAGATAATGACCGAATTATCGGCATAAATCTTGAAGGTCCTTACATAAGCAAAGAAAACAAAGGTGCTCACGAAGAGTCGGTTATTCGTCCGGGCAACATCAGCGAGCTTAAAGAATATTTTGATGTGTCGGGCGGCAAAATCAAGCTTACAACAGTAGCTCCGGAAGTTCCCGGCAATATGGACTTTATTAAAGAAGCGTCAAAATTCATGACAGTAGCCCTTGGGCATACCGTCTGTGATTACGATACTGCTGCTGAGGGGTTTGAATCCGGTGCGCGAAATGTTACCCATACATTCAACACTATGAACCCCATTCATCACAGAAATCCGTCACTTCAGTGTGCGGCTTTTGAACGGGATGATGTTTACTGCGAAGCAATTTGCGACGGCATACATCTGCATCCGTCAATAATAAGACTTATGTATAAGGTCTTAGGACCGGACAGAATGATACTTGTTTCTGACAGTATGGCTGCAACCGGTCTTGATGACGGTAAATATATTCTCGGCGGAAATGTTGAGACTATTGTAAAAGATGGTGTGGCACGTACCGTTGCCGGAAATCTTGCGGGCAGCACATGCAATGTAATGCAGGGCGTCCGCAATGCGGTGAAATTCGGTATTCCGCTTGAAAATGCTGTTAAAATGGCATCAATAACTCCGGCAAAAGCTACGGGAATTGATGGTACTGTTGGCAGTATTTCGATAGGTAAAAATGCAGATTTGGTTGTTCTTGACAAAGAACTTAATGTATTAAACACATACAAAAAGGGATGTAATTAAATTACATCCCTTCTATTAATTTTACAGTTATTTTCTTATCTTTTATATTGACATTCAAAATAAATTCTTTAACTGCCGGAACGAGAATTTTCCTATCATTTTCCGCAGTAATTTCATAAACGTCATTTGCACCTGTGAACATCACATCAGTGATTTCACCTATTTCTTCGCCCTGTTCACCTACTGCCCTGCAACCAATTATATCCTTGAGGTAATAGTTATCCTCCTCAAGCTTTGGCAGTGCTGACTCATCGGCAAAAACCTGTTTCCCTATAAAAAGTTGCGCCTCTTCAACGGTATTAAGTCCGTCAATATTAAGTACCGGACAACCTTTTGCATATTTTACCGACAATATCTTATGCTCTGTTTCGCCTATATATATTTTTTTCAGTTTGCCGAACATATCCTCAACATTTGTGTGCGGATAAACCTTTATATCACCACGAACACCATGAGTTGTTACGACTTTACCTATATTAATTTTATTCATAATTATCCCCCGTAAGGATATCGCCGGGCATAGAAATACCCGGCGATAAATTAGTCAACTATATCAACTCTGACTTTTTTGTCCTCTTTGCTTGCAACCGCTTTAACAACTGTTCTGATAGCTTTTGCAATTCTGCCCTGTTTACCGATGATTTTACCCATATCCGACGGGTCAACCTTCAGTTCAAGCAGTGTGCCGTGTTCGCTAACAGATTCGTCAACGATAACGCCATCCGGATTGTCAACAAGCGACTGAGCTATGTTTTCCAATAATTCTTTCATTTAAATTTCTCCAAATCGAATTATTTCTCAATACCGTTTTTCTTGAGCAGAGCTTTAACAGTATCTGTAGGCTGAGCACCGTTAGCGAGCCATTTTTTAGCTGCTTCAGCGTCAACTTCAACTGTTGCAGGGTCTGTAAGAGGATTGTATGTTCCAATCTCCTCAATAAAACGACCATCTCTCGGATATCTTGAATCTGCTACAACAATTCTGTAAAAAGGACTTTTCTTTGCGCCCATTCTGCGCAGACGAATTTTAACTGCCATTATATATTCACCTCCATAAAATATTTAATATTAAAACGGGAATTTACCCATTTTTTTCATTTGTCTTTTCATGTTTTTGTTGCCGGTAAACTGTTTTATCATTTTCTGCATCTGGTCAAACTGTTTGAGTAGTGCATTTACTTCCTGCACCCTCATACCGCAACCGTTTGCAATTCTCTGTTTACGGCTTGCATTTATTATTGACGGATTCTGCCTTTCCTTTGGCGTCATCGAAAGAATAATAGCCTCTGTACGATTCAGCTGATTATCGTCAATATTTGCATTTTTAAGTGCTTTTGCATCAACCCCGGGAATCATCCCCACTATCTGTGAAAGTGGCCCCATATTTTTCATCTGACGAAGCTGCTGAAGAAAATCTTCAAGGTCAAACTTGTTTTTAAGAAGTTTTTGCTCAAGCTCTTTCGCTTGCTGCTCGTCAAACGCTTCCTGGGCTTTATCAATAAGAGTGAGCACGTCACCCATTCCGAGAATTCTTGATGCCATTCGTTCGGGGTAGAAAACTTCAAGTTCTGAAAGTTTTTCACCCATACCGGCAAATTTTACCGGTTTACCTGTAACCGCACGGACACTTATCGCCGCACCGCCTCTTGTATCACCGTCAAGCTTTGTGAGCACAACGCCGGTAATATCAAGCTGCTCGTTAAAGGACTCTGCAACATTTACCGCGTCCTGACCGGTCATTGAGTCAACAACCAGAAGGATTTCCGCAGGATTTGTAACCGATTTTATATTTTCAAGTTCCTGCATCAGTTCTTCATTTACATGAAGACGACCGGCAGTATCTATGATAACAAGGTCATTTCCGTTTGCGACCGCATTTTTTATTGCCTTTTCGGCAATCACAACGGGGTTTTGTTCTCCCTCAACCGAGAAAACCGGGATGTCAAGCTGTGCACCTACAACCTGGAGCTGCTTTATAGCTGCCGGACGATAAACGTCACAGGCAACAAGGAGCGGTCTTTTAGACCTCTGCTTTTTAAGAAGCAGTGCAAGTTTTGCCGAGGTTGTTGTTTTACCTGCACCCTGAAGACCAACCATCATTATAACCGTCGGCGGTTTTGAAGAAAAATTGATTTTTGCTTCTTCTGTTCCAAGAAGGGCAACAAGCTCTTCTTTAACAATTTTTATAATATGCTGAGCAGGGGTCAGACTCTGAAGAATTTCAGCACCAACTGCCCTCTCGGATGTTTTTGCAATAAAATCTTTTACAACTTTATAGTTTACGTCCGCTTCAAGAAGTGCAAGGCGAATTTCCCTCATGGCATTTTTAACGTCAAGCTCGGTTACCTTGCCATGATTTTTCATTTTTCTGAAGGTATCCTGAAGTCTTTCCATCAAATTATCAAATGCCAATTTATTTCACCTCAAATCTCAAGCTTATCTATCATATCTATCACGGGCCCAAGCTTTTCATCATTCAGCCCGACAAGTTTTTCTTTTATTATATCCATTTTTTCCGAAAGCTCCTTGAACCTCCGGGCAAGTCCGAGTTTTTCTTCCGCTTCGGCAAGAATTATTTCCGCCTTTTTAACCGAATCTCTGACGCCCTGGCGGGTTATCCCCACGTCTGCGGCAATCTCCGAAAGGGACAAATCCTCTTCATAATAAAGGCTTATTATATCTCTCTGCCTGCTTGACAGAAGGCTTCCGTAAAAATCTATTAAAAGTCCGATATTATAATCTTTCGCCATACTTTTATCACCTGTAAAGCAAATCACTTTACATAGTATACCAAATGTAAAGTGATTTGTCAAGCATTTTATTAAATTTTATAACTGATCTGTATAACTTTTTGCAAGTTCTGTGATTTTGGCGTAATCTTCTTCTGCAAGTGCTTTTTTATCTATGATGCCAGAGCCTATTCCAAAGCCTGATGCTCCCGCTTTTTCAAAATCTTTCATATTATTAGCGTCAACGCCTCCAAAAACAAATATTTTAACATTCGAAAAAGGCGCTTTAATAGCTTTGATATAATCTGTACCGAGAGATGCTGCCGGGAAAAGTTTTACAAAATCTGCTCCCGCTCTCTGCGCTGCCGTGATTTCACTGGGTGTATATCCCCCCGGTATGGACACCATATCAAGTTCCACTGTTTTCTTTATAACTTCATCATAAGCATCGGGAGAAATTATAAATTTTCCTCCTGCTTTTTTGGTAAGTTCAACCTGCTTTGTGGTTAATACCGTTCCGGCACCTATATACATTCTGCCCTCAAAATGCTCAGCAAGCATTCTGATGTGGTCAGCAGTTTCTTCATCAGAAACCTTTCCATCTGCACTGTAAGTAATCTCAAGAAGTCTGATGCCGCCTTCATACATTGCTTCCGCCATCGGAATAAGTTTTTCTCTTTCCACTCCGCGAACAATTACTATAATTTTATTTTCGGATATTGAATTAATTACACTACTTTTCATGATTTTTCTCCTGCTTTTATTTGCTATATCTATTATACTACGATGACGAAAAAAAATCAAGGCAGAACCCACAGTTTCTGCCTTGGCACTATCTTACCATAATGTCAGTTTCTGTAAACTCACCCGACTCTACATCAATTCTGAATGTCCTGACTTCAAAGTTAGAATCAGTGAACAATTTAGACGCCAATTATCAAAGGCTCCACTGTGTAAGGGGAGCTGTCAGCGAAGCTGACTGAGGGGTTATTTCATTTTTTCTTTTACAATCCTCTCGTCACGCTTTGCGTGCCATCCTCCTTTACACAAGGAGGGCTATGAATTGACAACTTTGTTGTCATGAATTGAATTCCATCCATGAATTGTTGCTACCACAACATGAATTGAATTGCCTTTATAATGCACTTTAGTCTTATAAAGTTTTATAATAAGTGCGAAAGGTTTTTAGACCTAACGCACTTATTTTTTTATGACTTTTGCTCATAACGAGGATAGAGCTTCGCAGAGGTGCGACTTGAGCGTGTTGTGAGATTTTAGCATACTGGAATAAATATCCCCCCGTATAATGAAGTGAACCCCATTTAGTTCACATAAAATAGTGGATATGCATAATGCATATCCACTATTTTATTTAACAAATTCCAGTGAATTATCCGTCATGGACTCTATCATAGCAAGAGATTCAACCCTTATACCCTGGCTGCGGATTCTGTCTCCGCCGCCCTGGAAATACTTTTCAATTACAATGCCGACACCCTGAAGAGTTGCTCCGGACTGTCCTACTACATCAATAAGGCCGTCAAGTGCACACCCGTTAGCCAGAAAATCATCAATCAGAAGAACTTTATCATCTTTTCCCAGAAATTCTTTTGAAACAATAATATCATACACTCTGCCGTGTGTGTAAGAGGTTACTTTAGAAGAATAAACATCCCCTGCGATATTTTTGGTCTGATTTTTCTTTGCAAACACAAGCGGAACATTAAAAACCCTTGCAGCCATACATGCTATGGCAATTCCGGAAGCTTCAATAGTAAGAATTTTATTTATATCAGTTCCTGCAAAACGTCTTTTAAACTCTTCACCGATTTCTTCCAGCATATGTATGTCCATCTGGTGGTTTAAAAAGCTGTCTACTTTCAAAACATTACCCGGTTTTATTTTTCCGTCTTTGAGAATTCTTTCTTTCAGGATTTGCACTTTTGCACCCTCCAAAGTATATTTTTTACATTATATCACATTCTTTTACACATTTCAAGAAAAAAATAAAAACGGACGATACGTCCGTTTTATTAAAATGCAAACATTGCGCGTATAAGTTTTAGTATAGCGCCGAAAAATGTCACTTTTTCAATATCTTTTTCGGCAACAAGCGGTGCTACCGCCGCAATTTCCCCGTCCACACGAATGGTTATCTGCCCGATTTCCGTTCCTTTTGCTACGGGAGCGGCAATATTTTCAGACAGGACAACCTCTGTTTTTATAGACGAGGATTCTCCTTTATCAACTACCACTTTCACATCATATGCGGGAACGGCAAAAACCTCGTCCTCTCTGCCTTTCAGCACTTTCACACTTCCAAACTGCTCATTTGTGGGTGCGGCTGTCACAAGGTCAAAGTCGTTATATCCATGTTTAAGAAGTATTTCTGCCTGTTTTGTTCTTGCCTCTGAATCGGACGCCCCGAGAACTACCGCAATAAGTTTTGTCCCGTCTTTTTCAGCGGTTGCAGTAAGACAATATTTTGCACTGGTTTCAGTTCCGGTTTTAAGACCTGTTGCAAATTCATATCTTCCCAGCAGTTTGTTGGTATTTAAAAGCTGAGTTTTACCATCTCTTATCCATTCTTCCTTAATGGAAGAATATTCAAGGATTTCCGGGTGATTTAAGAGTATTTCTCTTGAGATAACCGCCACATCATAAGCTGTTGAATAGTGTTCAAAATCGTCAAATCCGACCACGTTTTTATAGTTGGTTTTTTTAAGTCCCAGTTCTTTTGCGCGTTTATTCATACGGGTTACAAAAGCTTCTGTTGAGCCTGCGATATGCTGGGCGAGCGCCACCGTACCGTCATTCGCACTGGCGATGCACATTGCTTTTATTATAGTTTCGACCGGGAATTGTTCCCCGACATCAAGAAACATTGTTGAACCGCCTATATTTCTTGCCTCCTGGGTTCCGGTTATTAAGGTGTCAAGCGTGAGTCCTCCCGCATCAATTTCTTCCATTGCTATAAGAAGCACCATAAGTTTTGTTATACTTGCTATGGCAAGTTTCTGGTCACTGTTTTTCTCAAACAGAATTTTGCCCGTTTCAGCTTCCATAAGTATAGCAGCATTGCAGGTTATTTCATTCTGGTCAAACGCAAGGGTCTGCGCAGGTATAAAGCATAATACTAAAGATGTCAGGATAATGAGCGAAATTATCTTTTTCAAAGCTTACCTCCCGGAAAAGAATTTTTCTTCCTTAAGTTCCTTATTAATCAGTTCTGCAAATTCTGAATTTCTTTTTGTTGTAACAAGTTTTTTCAGCACAAATTCCGTTACTTCCGCATTGGGGGAATCTCCGAATGCACGGCGAATATTCCATACTGCCGAAAGCTCTTCATAAGGCATAAGAAGATTTTCTTTTCTCGTGCCCGATTTGTATATATCAATTGCCGGGAATATTCTCCTTTCGGACATTCTTCTGTCCAGATGAAGTTCCATATTGCCCGTACCTTTAAATTCCTCAAAAATGACGTCATCCATTCTGCTGCCCGTTTCAATGAGCGCAGTAGCAAGGATTGTAAGACTTCCGCCGTCTTTAATATTTCTCGCTGCACCGAAAAACTTTTTGGGTTTATAGAGCGCGCCTGCATCAATACCGCCCGAAAGAATTCTGCCGGTTGTCTGCCCTACCAGATTATAGGCTCTTGCAAGTCTTGTAATGCTGTCAAGGAGCACAACAACGTCCTTTTTCTGTTCAACAAGTCTCTGTGCGCGTTCGAGCACCATTTCCGCAACCTTTGTATGATTTTCCGGCGGCATATCAAATGTGGAATAAACCACCTCTGCTCCGTCAATGGAATATATCATATCGGTTACTTCTTCGGGACGTTCATCTATAAGAAGAACTATCAGGTGCACGTCTTTATTATTTTTCTGGATGCTTTTTGCTATCTGTTTTAAAATGGTAGTTTTCCCTGCTTTGGGCGGAGCAACAATCAGTCCCCTCTGCCCTTTACCAACGGGAGCAATAAGGTCAATAAGCCTTGTTGCATATTCGTTTTCGGCTGTCTCCATTTTAATTCTTTCATTAGGATAAACCGGCACAAGATTTTCAAAAGATGTTCTGTGCCTGATGCTTTCCGGTTTATCACCGTTCACGGCAGTGATATAAATGAGTGCTTCAAATTTTTCACCCTCACGGCGGACAGCAAATCCCTCTATTTTATCACCTGTTTTAAGAAAATATTTTCTTATAAGTGCAGGAGAAACATAGACGTCGCTGTTCCCGTCCAGACAGTTTGCTCCTCTGGCAAAGCCATATCCGTCCGCAAGGACTTCTAAAATTCCGTTAACATTTTTCTTTGTTTTATTAATATCAAAAAGTTGTTTTTTGGGCTCTTCTTCGGGTTTTTCGGCAAGGATATTCAAAAGCTCGTCCTTTTTCATACCGGAGACGCCCTTGATTCCTAACTCCTTTGCCTTTTCCCGGAGCTGTGCAACTGTTAAATTTTCCATTATTTCTGCCTTTCAAAAAAACAGTTTAAATAAATGTTTTACCTCTGGACTTGACAACATCACGCCATGCGAGGTCACCCCTGTCAACACCCATAATGAGAACCTCCGCAGTTGCAACATTTGTCGCAAGCGGGATATTATGGATGTCCGCAAGTTTTAAGATGGACAAAACGTCCGGCTCATGAGTCTGCGCGGTCAGAGGATCGCGGAAGAAGAGCACAAGGTCAATTTCGTCATAAGCAATTCTCGCCCCAATCTGCTGGTCGCCTCCCTGGGGACCCGATAAAAACCTGTGAACAGTAAGACCTGTTGCTTCAGCTACAAGTCCGCCTGTTGTGCCGGTTGCACAAAGGTTGTGTTTTTCAAGAATTGTCTTGTAAGCAATACAAAACTGTACCATAAGTTCTTTCTTCTTGTCGTGCGCTATGAGTGCAATGTTCATGTGCCAAGTTCCTTTCTAAATATCTATTGGAATATTTGCAACAACCGTTGATAAAACTCTGCCTGTATTGTCAGTACTGCGTTCAATTTTAACATCAAACGTCTCTAAATCCATCTTGAGATATTTACTGATAACAGACATTATTTCTTCTTTTATGTTGTTAATCATCTCTTCTGTTATAAATGAGGTTTTCTGCCTGTCCACAGCAAGTAAAACCTGCATTCTGTTTTTGGCAATATTACCCGATTTGTTTCTGCTGAAAAATTTTGCCACCCTGTCAAGCATACTGCCTACCTCCAAACATTTTTTTCACACGGGTTATAAAATTTTCCGTTTCAAACTTTATATATGGAATATCTTCGCCGCAAATACGACCCGCAATGTTTCTGTATGCCTCCCCGATAAGTGTTTTTTCATTCATCGCGGCAGGTTCACCTTTGTTTGAGGTAATTATAATATTTTCGTCGTCCGGCACAATTCCCATAACGTCCACCGCCAACAAATCCTCAATATCCTCAACGCTCATCATATTCCCCCGTTTGACCATGTCAACACGGATACGGTTTACAATAAGTTTTGGACGTTTGAGGTTGTTTGCTTCAAGGAGCCCAATTATTCTGTCTGCATCGCGGACAGCGGAAACTTCCGGAGTGGTGACAACTAATGCCCCGTCCGCACCGGCTATCGCATTTTTAAATCCCTGCTCTATGCCCGCCGGACAATCTATAAGTATGTAATCAAAATCTCTTTTAAGCTCGTCACAAAGTTCTTTCATCTGCTCGGCACTTACACAGTCTTTATCCCTTGTCTGTGCTGCCGGAAGCATATAAAGTTCTTTCTGACGCTTGTCCTTAATAAGTGCCTGTTTAAGCTTGCACTTTTTTTCAATAACATTCACAAGGTCGTAAACTACCCTGTTTTCAAGACCTAGTATAAGGTCCAGATTTCTCAGACCGATATCCGCATCCACAAGAGCCACTCTGTAGCCTTTCGCTGCAAGAGCAGTCCCTATATTTGCCGTTGTGGTGGTTTTGCCCACCCCGCCCTTTCCGGACGTTACAACATAAACCTTACCCATAACTACCTCCGAAATTAATATTTTTTCGGAGTAATTATACCATATTTTTCCAGCAAAGTCTATAAACTGCACATACCAATCGTTAGATAAATTCTACTATAAAACTACACCATCTGTCAAATATTTTTATTTTTTGAGCAAAGATTCTATAAAAATCCTGTCCTGCATTATGTATGCCGTTTCAGGGCCGTCAGGCAAAGCCTGTTCATCAGGAGCGCGTGTTATTACATCTGCAATTCTTATTTGTGTGGGAGAAAGAACAAGTGCACTGACGCTTGCAGACCTGTCACCGGTTGCTCCGGCGTGAACAATTCCTTTAAGTGTTCCGAGAACCACGATATTTCCTGCTGCCTTAAGTTCAGCCCCGGGATTTACATCCCCGTGAACTATTAAATGTCCTTCCGAAGTAAGTTTCTGCCCTGACCGTAGTGTACCCGAATGGAAAAGTGACACCGGCGAATCTTCTCTCGGCAAATCGAAGTTAACAAGCGTATCATTTCCGAGAAGATTCATAATATATTCACGAAGTTCCAGTTTTTCCTTATGTGAAAGAGTTGTACTTTCAATCCAGACCGTTCTTTCTGTCTGATTGCCTAAAAGCTCTTTCACCTGAAGCAGTTTTTCCTTAATTTCCAGCATAACCGTTTCAGGGTTGTTTACCGCTGCAACTTTAAGTTTTATGCCTCCCATTACTCCCTTTATCTGTACTATCATCTTTTTCTCCCGTTAATTCAATAATGTATTATTCCTGATAATTTCCTGGGGCTGGTTTGTTTTGAAATACGCGTCATACATCGACTTTGCAACATTATATACGTGTTTGCCGAGTCCGTTTATTCCGGCATGTTCAATGATAACCGCAATAGCTATCTGCGGGTCATCATATGGTGCAAAAGAGACAAACCAGCTGTGAGGGGTTTTATTTCCACCCGACTGCGCTGTTCCCGTTTTTCCCGCAACTTCTATTTCGTAGTCACCGAAAATGACCTTTGCACTGCCCGTTGTACACACTGCACGCATACCACTGTGCACCAGCTTCAGATTTTCTTCTGAAATATCAATTTCTGCCACTTTCTCCGGCGTAAATTCCGAAATAACCCGTGTTCCGTCATAGGACACTATGCTTTTTACCAGATGAGGTTTGTAGCGTCTGCCGCCATTTGCAACCGTTGCGGTATAACTTGCCATTTGAAGAGGTGTGAACATATTGTCAGACTGACCTATTGCCGCCTGAATGGTATCACCGGGGTACCACACGGCATCAATTGATTTTCTGTATTTCGGGCCGGCAAGAACACCTTCTGTTTCTCCGCTGAGTTCAATTCCCGTTTTCTGACCGAGTCCAAATTTTTCGGCATAGTCATTTAATTTTTCAATACCAAGTCTTCTTGAAGTTTCAAAAAAAAATATATTGCAGGAAACCTCAAGTGCTGTTGAAACATTGATGTAATTATGGCTTCCGCCGTAATCGTTGTGTATCCAGCAGGCAGGTGTATATGACGGCGCATATGCCTGATATGGACCGTTACAGTTTATGGTTTCATTGCCTTTGATAACGCCCTCTTCAAGGCCGGCTATCGCCGTAAGTGCTTTAAAGGTAGACCCCGGAGGGTATGCCCCTGCGAGAGCTCTGTTAAACATTGGCTTTTTTGGATTTTTAAGAAGTGCGTTATAATTTTCACTAAAAGTTTCGGGGTTAAAAGTCGGGTTACTTGCCATGGCTATAATTTCGCCCGTATTAACATCAATAGCCACCGCGGCACCGCCACCGACATTTAATGCTCCGTCAGCATAAAGAGCCGCAACCGACTCATCAAGTGTGTTTTCTGCCGCACGCTGAACATCGGCATCTATACTTAAAACCGCTTTGTTGCCGGGAATTGCATTCACATCTTCAGAGAGAACCACCGTTTCCCCTTTAAGGCTTACATTTCTGCCTTCTCTGCCGTCAGTTCCTCTCAGGTAATCTTCAAGATATTTTTCAAGACCGTCTTTACCGATTTTATCGTTCAGCCCATAATTTTTTTCATCAAATTCTTCATATTCCTCCTGGGAAATCATTCCCACCCTGCCTAAAAGATGTGCTGCTATTTTGTCTTCCCCATATGTTCTGACGGGTTCGGACACAACCTCCACGGCTTTGAGCATTCCAGCATTTTCCATTATTTTGGACACCATTGAAATGTCCGCATCCGTATAAAAATAAAATGGATTTGCTCCGCTGAAATTACGCGACCGCATATCATAGCGGACACCCATAATTCTGCGTTTCAATGTTTCATTTTCTATGTTTTCAAGTTCAAATTCTTCAGTAAAATAATCCACAACTTCCTGCGGAGTTGCTTTTTTATTTATACCATATTTTTTCTTCCACTCTTCCTCTGAAAGTGAAAGCCCCGAAATTTCGCCAAAACGGAATTTATATGGTGCGGAAAAAGTCACCGGAAAAGAGTCTTCATATTTTTCTCCGCAATCGGAAACTATCCCAAGGAGTGTTGAAATTATATTATTAAGTTGCTCAATAGAGTCAAAATCATAATCAACTATTACGCTTGATGCAGATTTATTACCTGCAAGAACTCTGCCATATCTGTCGGTTATTTCACCTCTGGGCGCTCTTATAACCGTTGATTTATAGGTTCTTGTGGTTGCAATCTGTTTATAATATTCTCCCTGAACTATCTGGAGTTTAACTGTTGCGACAACAAGAACAAGTGCCATTAAAACGCATACTGATATTAAGACAGCCATTCTGTTTTCAAAAAATCTTCTGAAAATGCCCAATCAGCCTCACTCCTTCCAGTATGAAAATTTTCTGATTTCCTCAACAAAAACAAACACAAACACACTCAGAATCATATTGTAAAGTGCATAAAGCGGAGCTGCCGCAAATAGTGAAAAAATGATGTTTTTGTCCAGCTTTGCTATATACAGATATACCGCCATTGCTATACCGCCCGCAAGACTTACTGCAAATGTGATAATTGCGGCGGTCACAAAATTTTTACCAAATGTGTTTTCTGCAAGGAAACTTGCAAGAACAGAAGACAAAAGATAGACTATAATATGTCTGCCGAAATTTGCTCCTGTTAAAAAATCCATTAAAAGACCGGTTATAAGTGCAACGACAAAACCTTTTTCTCTGCCGAAAACTATACTGTAACACAAAACACAAACAAGCACTGCGTCCGGCATTACGCCAAACACAGTAAGATTGCACAGTATTGTCGTTTGCAGTAAATATGCAAGCGCTGTTATCGCGGCAAAAATCCACGCTGTCATCTTCTAACACAAGCCTTTCTTTTAGTTTACTTTGAGTACCAGAACTTCTCTTAATCTTTTAAAATCAACCGCAGCTTTACCTTCCGCTTCTTTTGAGACGCCATCTTTTCCTGCTTTGATATTTTCAACACGGCCTACGAGAAATCCCTTGGGATAAATTCCGCCCTCACCGCTTGTTTCGATGGCTTCTCCCTGAACAATTGTACTTTCTTCGGGTATATATGAAAGAGTAAATTTTCCCGATGCGCTTGTAGCGATTCCGCCTTCAAGCATTACAATTTCACCTGTTCTGGGAATAATACAACTTACTCCCGAATCAGGAGCTACAACAGTTGTAACACTGCACCAGTTTGTGCCGACCTCGCTTACATATCCTACAAGGCCTGCTGTTTCAACAACAATGTCGTTAAGCTTTATTCCGCTCAAACTGCCTTTATTGAGTTTAATAATGCCTGACCAGTTTTCTGCTTCACGGCCAATAACTTCAGCACACACCGGCTGGTATGAGGCATTTTGTTTTGTAAGCTCAAGCATTTCTTTAAGACGGATATTTTCCTCACGGTATTCGTCTGTCTTTTCAAGTTCATTCTTAAGAAAAGTTATCTGTGTCTTAAGCTTTTTATTTTCTACCATAGTTCTTTTATTATCGGCAAAATAATCGGCACTGTCTTTTATATTGCCTATCGCCCACTTGAAAGACCCTTGAAAAGGACTTATTACAATTCCCACTGCATCAGCAAGGATATTTGCCCTTTTACCTTCTGCCCCGGGCCAGATTTTACCTATGCCGGCTATGGCAATGACAACAACAAGAACTATGATCAAAGCTGTAAAAAATTTCTTTTTAAGCAGCTCATTTATCACTTTTCATCACCCCGGATTTATTTTGCTTTTCTTGACTGTTCAAGAACTCTTTTAAGTCCTGTTTTTTCTGCTCCCTCAATGATTTTACCGATACCGCGGATAACACCGTTGAGCGGCTGATCGGCAACATTAACCTTAATCTTTGTTTCGATTTCAATTATGCGGTCAAGTCCGCGGAGCAGCGCACCGCCGCCTGCAAGCATAATACCGTTATCGTAAATATCGGCTGCAAGCTCGGGGGGAGTGTTTTCAAGAGTGCTGCGGATAGCCTCGATAATATGAACTATCTGCTCGTGCATAGCTTCTCTTATTTCAGCGGAGCTGACATTGATGATTGCAGGAAGTCCGTTGAGAAGGTTTCTGCCCTGAATT
>JAZOQS010000058.1:0-4569 GCA_045656205.1 Clostridia bacterium
GAATTCAAAAAGCTGTCCGTTCATTTTGTCCATGTGCAGATAAAATTTCTTTCTGCAAATATCATAAGCCTGTTCTAACGTGCGCTTTGCCATATCCAGCATCTCCTTATATGTTAAAAAAAATATTGCTCCTTAAGAACACATAAATTATACCATATCATATATGTAAAGTCAACCATTAATTGACCGTTTTTCAGCGAAAAAATGCGAAAAATCCCGCTGCAAAACCTAGCGGGATTTTATTGTTATCTGTTATAGTCAAAATCGCATTTTTCAAGCTCCTTTGCTCATTTTTGGTCAAATTATAATACAGTTGTGCAAAATTGTCAATCAAAAGTTGGCAATTTGCCAAATTTGAGAGTAAAAACGTCATTTCTATTGCAAAAATAAAATTAAAGTGATAAAATGAAAGGTACACTAAAAATTATGGGAGGTTTCACAATGGAAAAAATACTTGTGAGCTTGGTCTTCGCGGGTGCTGTACTGGCAATTCTTTTCGCCATTTTTACTGCGCGCAAAGTTATTCGTTTCCCCGAAGGCAATGATTTAATGAAAAAAATATCCGGTTCAATCAGACAGGGTGCAAATGCTTACCTGAAACGTCAGTATAAGATTGTTCTTATATTCTTCGGCGTTATGTTTGTGATTTTAGGCGCAATGGCATTTGCAGGTCTTCTTACACCCTACGTTCCGTTCGCATTTATTACAGGCGGATTCTTCTCTGCTCTTTCCGGTTTTATAGGAATGAAAATAGCTACTCTTGCAAACGCAAGAACAGCCAATGCCTGCCAGGAAGGTCTTAACCGCGGTCTTCGTGTTGCATTCTCTGCAGGAAGCGTAATGGGATTTACTGTTGTAGGTCTTGGTCTTTTAGATATTGCAATCTGGTTCTTCCTTTTAAAATTTGTATTCGGTTTATCCGAAGCTGATATTACAAGCGCAATGCTTACATTCGGTATGGGTGCTTCTTCAATGGCACTTTTTGCACGTGTTGGCGGCGGCATCTTCACAAAAGCTGCTGACGTAGGCGCTGACCTTGTTGGTAAAGTTGAAGCAGGTATTCCTGAGGATGACCCGAGAAACCCCGCAGTTATCGCCGATAACGTTGGCGACAATGTTGGTGACGTTGCAGGTATGGGTGCTGACCTTTACGAATCTTATGTAGGTTCAATCATTTCAGCTTGTGCTCTCGGTGTTGCTGCATTCGGAACAATCCAGTCAATGGCACTTCCCATGCTGATTGCAGCTATCGGTGTTGTTTGTTCCATCTTTGGTACTTTCTTTGTAAGAACCAAAGAAGGTGCAACTCAGAAACAGCTTCTCACCGCACTTTCACGCGGAACAAACCTTTCTGCAGTTCTTATCGCAATAATCTCACTGCCCCTTGTATACTTCGTTTTAGGTGCAGCTAACTGGAAAATTTATTTTGCAATTCTTGCCGGTCTTATCGCCGGAGTACTTATCGGTCAGGCTACAGAGTATTTCACTTCTGACAGCTACAAACCCACAAAGAATCTTGCCGGAACATCCGAAACAGGTACAGCTACAATTATAATAGGCGGTTTATCTGTTGGTATGCTTTCAACTCTTCTTCCCATTGTTATCGTAGCAATCTGCGTACTTGTTGCTTACTATGTATCAGGTGGTGCACAGAGCGCTTCCATGGGACTTTATGGTATAGCCCTTGCAGCAGTTGGTATGCTCTCAACACTTGGTATTACTCTTGCTACCGATGCTTACGGCCCTGTTGCTGACAATGCCGGCGGTATTGCTGAAATGGCAGGTCTTGACAAAAAGGTAAGAGAAAGAACAGACGCTCTTGACTCTCTCGGTAACACAACAGCAGCTACCGGTAAAGGTTTTGCAATCGGTTCTGCCGCTCTTACAGCCCTCGCTCTTATGGCTTCTTACATTGACAAAATTAACACAATTGAAGGCGGCGCTGCAAAAATCGCTGACCTTAGCATTACAAACCCGACAGTTCTTACAGGTCTTTTCGTAGGTGCTTGTCTCCCCTTCGTGTTTGCAGCTCTCACAATGAACTCTGTTGGCAGAGCAGCTCAGAGCGTTGTTAAAGAAGTTCGCCGTCAGTTCAAAGAAATTGTTGGTCTTATGAACGGCGAAGCAGAAGCAGATTATGCAAGCTGCGTTGACCTTTGTACAAAATCAAGTCTCCGCGAAATGGTGCTTCCCACAATCGTTGCTGTTATAGTTCCGGTTGTTGTAGGTCTTGTACTTGGTTGCACAGGCGTTGTTGGTATGCTGGCAGGTGCTACCGCTTCAGGTTTCCTCATGGCAGTATTCATGTCCAACTCGGGTGGTGCATGGGATAACGCTAAAAAATACATTGAAAGCGGTGTATATGGCGGTAAAGGTTCTGAAAACCACAAAGCAGCCGTTGTTGGTGATACAGTTGGTGACCCCTTCAAAGATA
Organism: Clostridia bacterium; assembly: GCA_045656205.1. Lineage (GTDB taxonomy): Bacteria > Bacillota > Clostridia > RUG12999 > RUG12999 > RGIG7450. Next base: position 2,435 of record JAZOQS010000058.1, read on the forward strand.
CATCCGGTCCCGCAATCAACATTCTTATCAAACTTCTTTCAATGGTATCCATTGTATTTGCAGCAGTTGTAGTTCATTTCTCTCTGCTTTAATAAGTAAAAACTTAAGAGCCGATGCAGTGTATCGGCTCTTTTTTATTTCAATATCAGTCATTAATCATCTTATTTATCTTTTCAAGTTCTTCCGGTATTTTTATGCTTTGCGGGCAGTTTTGCTGACACTTACCGCACTTTATACAGGACGCAATATTATCCTTGTATTCAGCAAGATTCCGCTTCGTTTCTCCTCGCGAGATCTTTGCGGCAAGATAACTGTTCTGCACTGTGAAAATCCGTGAAATCGGAATATCTTCCGGGCAAACCTCTGCGCAGTAATCACATTTTGTGCAGGGAAGCTGTTTAAGTCTGCGGATTATTTCTCTTGCACGGTCTGTCGCGGCAAGTTCCTTTTCATTCAGCGGTACAAAATTTTTCATAGTTGCCATATTTTCATTTATCATATCCATACTGCCCATACCCGACAGAACCATAAACACCTCAGGGTAACTTGCGGCATACCGGAGTGCAAAGGACGCCGGACTTTCTTCCCCTGCTTCATTAAGTGCCGAAGCCGCCTCATCCGGCAGGTTAACAAGCGCTCCGCCTCTGACCGGTTCCATTACAATAACCTTTTTACCGTGTTTAACAGCCACATCATAACAAGCCTTGCTCTGCACCGTCGGGTCATCAAAATCAAGATAGTTTATCTGAAGCTGAACAACCTCCATAAAGGGTTGCTCGGTTAAAATTTTATCAAGCACCTCTGCACTGTCGTGGAATGACATTCCGATATGTTTTATTTTTCCCTGTGCCTTTAAATTTTTCACTATTTCAAAGGTGTTGCATTCTTTATGCTTTTCATATCCCGTTCTGTTTAAACAATGGAAAAGATAAAAATCAAAATAGTCCACTCCGCACTGTTTAAGTTGTTTTTCAAAAAGTGGAACAACATCTTCCTCTTTTTCAAACAACCAATATGTCAGTTTATCCGCAAGAACAAAATCCTCCCGGTTATATCTTTCTGAAATACACTCTGCGATTGCCGGTTCACTTTTGCCGTCAATATACCCGTGAGCAGTATCAAAATAGTTAAATCCGCCCTCTATAAAGGCATCCACCATTCTGCAAAAGTATTCTTTGTCAATTTCTCCGTCAACCATCGGAAGACGCATACAACCAAATCCAAGATTCCCTTTTACTTTATCAAATGTCATAACACACCTCTTTATTTATAAGCGCTGCAAACTCGTCATACACCGCACTGTTTGCAGCTATAATATGCTTGTTCATTTCGGTTAAGTTTATTTCGCCGTCAGTTCTGCCAACTCTGCCGCCCGCTTCGGTTACAATAACCATTGCCGCCGCGTAGTCCCACGGTTTTAAATATCTGCCCAGAAAAACATCTGCTCTGCCGCAGGCAATATATGCAAGCTCAACCGCCGCCGAGCCGAAAGTTCGTAAATCCTGACAGTTTAAATATATTTTACTCGCATGCTCCATCGCCGCTTTATAATCATCTTTAAAATAAGCATTAAATTCCATAAGACCCAGACAATCTGACAACTTTGAATTGTTACTGCATTTAATGGGGTTTCCGCTTAGATACGCCCCCTTGCCTTTTTCAGCATAAAAAATCTCGTTTGTGTAGGGAATATAAATAACTCCCAAAACAACTTCCCCGCCCGAGCAAAGCCCGAGTGACACTGCACTCATACTTATCTGATGCATAAAATTGGTGGTGCCGTCAATCGGGTCTAAAATCCAGTAATCCTTATTTTTAATTTCGTCAGCAGTCTCCTCTTCCGACAAAAAATCTATATCCGGAAACTCCTCCTTGAGTCTCTGATGCAAAAAATTTGAAATTCCAATGTCCGCTCTTGTAACATAATCAGACTGTCCTTTTTCCTTAACGTCTTTTCTTAAATTTTCGTCAAAGAAAATGGTGTCCGTTTCTTTGACTATGTCAATAATTTTTTCTATCTTCATCTTAACTCCTTAAAGCTGCGGCAAACAGTTTATGGCACTGTTGATATCTGCAACTTTGTTTGCTTTTTTAATCGCCTTTAATATTTTCTTTTCTTCGGGGAAGTTCATCAT
>JAZOQS010000059.1:0-2882 GCA_045656205.1 Clostridia bacterium
CCTTCGCCCACGCCGTTTATTATTCCTGCCTGATAAAGTGCTGTAACCGCTTCTTTGGCATAGTCTGCTACGCCGCCGATATCTGCCGGCTTATCACTTCTTACTGCTGCAAGATTTATTCCGTATTTGTTTGCTACTCGGTATACAATTACCGCCATATCCTGTCTGGAAATGTTTGTTCCAAGACCAAAGTCTGATTCAGATACACCATTTACTATGCCATTTTCTACTGCTGCATTTATAAATTCTGTGTACCACTGTCCTGCCGGAACGTCACCAAACGCTTTTACTTCACCGGTAGACTTAATATCAAATGTGCCGGCAATTATTTTTACAAACTGTTCTTTTGTTACAATTCCTTCAGGTTCAAAATTTTCTCCGTCAACGCCATTGATTACTCCTTTTTTGAAAAGAGCTTCAATAGCTTCGGTTGCCCATGATACATTTGACAGGTCTTTAAATGTAGTCGGTGCCGGTGTTGGTGTAATAGCAGGTGGAACTGCTGCTCCGCCGCCTACTGCACCTCCGCCCATTGAACCGCCTACTGTTCCAAGAGATGGAGCCGGATTTGTTCCGGGAACAGGCGGCTGTGGCTGTTGCTGTTCAACATAAGCTGCCGCTTCAAGAAGTTTTGAAGCAAACATTGCTTCAAAAGCAGACAATGAGTCATATCTTAATCCTGCCATAAGTCCCGCAAAGTAATCCTTTTGTCCGGGCTGAAGGTTATTGTACGCTGCCCAGCTTACATTAACCGGAGATCCATTATTGGACTGGTTTGGAATATGTGTTGAAATAAATGTCATAACAGTTGAAGAGTGAACTGTACTGAGTTTGTTAAGATAGTTTTCAGCTTTAAACGCATCAACAAACCCTGTCACTGTTGTATATGTTCCGATTGCAAGTTTAGAAATGACTTTTTCTATTTTAGCGCTGTCACTTCCAAGCTCATTGTACCAGCCATATTCGGTCAGTGTATCTATTCCAAGCTCTGTTATTTCTCTTTCCATATAGGATTTGATTATTGATGTATCTTTAGAACTGAGGATGCTGATGCATATTTTTTCATTAAGTGCATCAATAAATGTCTGAACATCTATTGTAGTCTGACCTTCAAACTGAATTGCAAGCTGTTCTTTCAAAAAGCCAATGCCTGCTGTATTGATAAGGCTGAAATCGCCGTCAAGTTCAAGAGAAATTATGTCTGCAATTTCCTGAGTAATTTCAAGAGCAGGATTCATAATATCATCCATTGCCTGCTGTTGCTGAGCAAAGGTATAATATTTCTGTGTATAATCTTTTACTTTGTTTGACGGTGCCGTGGTGATTTTAACATTAACGTTTTTACCTGCCTCTACCCCGTAAAGTGAGTAGGTAAATGTGTTTGTTAAACCAACCGGTTCCTGGATGATTTCTATCGGTCGTCCGTCTTCATTGGTTATTGCAATTGTTATCCAATTGTCACCATCTTCAGGATTAACAGTAATATCCAGTTTATCCTGTGATGCATCAGCATAAGTAATCAGATTAACTGTTGCATCAAGTTCGGTCACCTCTGCTGAAGCTCCGATAATTACTGTTGACATCACAACAGCAATCAGACAAACGAAAGAAACAATTTTTAAAATCGTTTTATTCATAATTGGCTTCCTTTCCAACCCAACAGGGTTTCTTTTTGTAAGAATAATATTTTATTTTACTGCTTCAATGTGCATTGTAAGTCCGCTTGTCGGAATTTTAATTCTGAGTCTGTAAAGGTCCATACTTTCTTCTGTTGCTTTGAGGAATTTACTTTCGTTTGCGGCATCCCAGGTGAAGCTCATCTGTCCTTTTCCGCCGTCATAAATATAATCAAGTTTTCCTTCTGCAGAATTAAATTCATATTTACCTTTTTCATCCTGACCGTTAACCGGGAAGTTGAGCCATACGTCTTTTCCTTCATCTGCACCTTTTACAGTTACTGTCATATCAATACCGGTATCTGTAAGTTCATATGTCCATGTGATTATAACATCAGTATCAGGAATTCTTCCTGATATTTCATATTTCTTACCTTCTTCAATCCACTTCATTGTGCAAGGTTCACTGCTGCCGTAACCTTCGTGACCCTCTTTACCGCTGTGGAAGAACTTACCTCCATCAGTACCGTATACTGACGCGTGCATAAGCATTGCATCGCTGTTTGTTATATACTTTTCCGTACTGCCGTAAATTTTCTTGGAACGTTCAACAACACCTGTGTTTTCACTCCAGATCATAAGCGGTGCCCCGCCAACCATACTGTAAGTCGGTCTGTATGAATGCACGTTCTGATACACATTCATGAGGTACAGGCCTTTATGTTTTACCGCTACAACCTCGCTTGTACTCAGCTTTACACCATCTTCCTGATAACAAGGAAGTGTAAGTCCAGAGCTGTCGGCAACCACGCCGGCATTAAATGCTTCATACGTTGTACGCGGCCAGTAGTTACCCCATCTGTTGGATTCGGGTGTATAGTAGTTTTCATATTTATCATAGAACTCTTCAATATGTTCCCATGCCCATTCTTCAGTGTTTATAATCTGTGGATATGTCTCTGAAAAGTTCAGTCCGTCTCCCTGGTTTTTAACTTTCCATCTGAGCGCCGCTATCGGATACTCGTGGAAAAGTTTTTCATAGCTCGGTTGGTTACCCGCGCCATATTCATTACCTTTTCTTGAAGTAAACGCGTTTGCAAGATGGAACGCTGTGTGTCCCGGCTGAGGCAGGCAGAAATATGTTTCAAATTCAAGCACCTCAAGTGTAATCTCGTGCATTTTTTCAAGGAGTCGGGGGTCTGCAGTTTTACATCTGCGATATTCAAGATAGGTTTCCACCCATTCTTCCCTGTTCATATATTCGTA
>JAZOQS010000060.1:0-3190 GCA_045656205.1 Clostridia bacterium
GCTTGATACGTCGGAATGGTCAACAACCTTGAGCTTTTTGCCGTTGAGGTTAAGAATCTTATTGCCGTTTACGGTAAGCTGGGCTGCTTCACTCTCTTCTGTTTTGCCCAGGCCGATTTCCTTTGTTATATCATTGCCGAGCTTGATTGCATTGTTGCCGTATTGCGAAAGTGCACTCTGAAGCTGAGCATAGGTTGTAACCGTCTGAGCAATATCGGCAATGGGAATATAATAATAATAGCAAACATTCCAAACTTCCGTTGTATATCCGTCTATCATCACACGATCTAAACGAAATTCAAAATCATAGTAAGAGTATGTTTCATCGCCGGCTATCAGAACCAAATCTCTTTCGGTATATTTCCGGCATGTAAAACAGACTTTTAATTGATATCCGGTATTTTTCAAAAAAGTACCCGAATTTTGTTCGGTAAATTCGCCGTCGTTGTTAAGGCGAACGCCATCGCGCATATAATCCAAGCCGGTGGTGTAAGCGGAAAGAATGATTTCAACTCCCTCCGAAGCTATGTAGCTTGTCTTGACGGTGTACTGACTTCTTTTTGTAGGAACAGGTTGACCTGCTTCAAAACGAAAATCCGTTTTAACGTAGTCCGCCGGCTCCGTATCCGCACTTGCAGAGAGAGGCATAATACCGACCGCCATAATCAGGCAGAGCAGTATTGCCAAGGTTTTTTTGAGTAATTTCATAAAAAATTGCTCCTTTCGTGTTGTTCATAATGGGTATACTTTTGTCAGTATACATTCTTACATCGTAATTCTATCATCTTTTTTCGGTTTGCACATTGTACTTTAGTGCAGAAACGGAAATTTTTTTAAAATCTTTATAAAAAAAGACGGCAGATTTCTCTGCCGTCAGATTTGTTTATTCAATTAGTGATTCATACCGCAAACGCAGACTTTGTTCTGACCGAAAAGTTTCTGGAAGAAGAGAACAATTTTATAGAAGAAGCCTGCGATACCGCCCTGATGGCACTTGCAACCGCAATCTTCTGATGCATCATATCCGCAAGCAGTGCAGACAGACCCGTCAAAGTTGTGAGTTTCGCAAGAAGCTATGAATTCCATTTCAACATAAGCTATACTGTTGGAATATGATCCACCGATAACCGCAGTTTCGCCGTTAATGGTTACAGAAAATTCAGATTTTGACGAAGGGAACAAATAGCCCGAATTGGGGAAAACCTGCATATAGCAAACGTAAGTTTTTCCTGCTTCAAACTTTTCGTGGCTTCCCATCGCTTCGCGTGTGCCGTTTTCTACACGGTACCACACTATTCCTGCCATAGAACCGATTCTGAAAGTCGATTCGGTTGTTGCGGTTTTGTCGGGTGTCGCATTTGCTACGGGCAAATCTATGTCTGTAATTGCGATACTATCGACCTGAATCGGTTCAATCGGTTTTACTTTGGGCTGAAGATGAAATGTGTGTACAACTGTTTTAACAACATTACCATCGGGATCATACAAAGTTACAGTTTCAAGAACTGATGACATATTTTCGTTGGTGCGCTTAAAACTGATACTTACAGGATTCGTGCTGTTGGTATCTACGCTCTCCTTACTGGATGTCGGATCTGATGATGAATTATGGCGCACTTTCTTTTCAAGCTTATAGCCTGCGTTGATTAAACAACTTTCGGGCATAACCGTATTAAAGGTAAAAGTCTGATTATCACCGATATAAACAGACATGGTTTTAACCGTTCCGCTTCCGACAGAAGGAGTCTGATCAATCAGGCTCAGATCAACTATAACAAATTTGAAATCTTTTATTTTATCATAAAGCAATACGCTGTTTTTTTGGATGACTTCTTTTATCTCATATACGTATGATAACGTGGAAAAAGCACCGGCATAAATCACAACATCGTTGATATCGGCATAACGCAATGCATCAGATTTCCTTCTTATTTCATCATAACCGCCGCCGTTATTCTGAACTCTGTCCATATATTCATCACCGATAAATCTACCGCTTCTGCATATAAATTTACCGTTTTCCCCAACAGATACAGCTGCGCCGGCATCATGTCCTCCATTTTTAAAATTAACTTTTTCAGTTTCCAGAACACCCTTATTAACGAACACAACAGACGCTGAGCCTGTGGATAAAGAAAGAATATTAAACTCATTAACGGTTACACGAGCATTATCTGCATTAACCTTTATAACAGCGGTTGATGAAAGAACGGTTATATTACTTAATTTTTTTGTTGAGAAAATAATTCTACCGCTACCGCTGAGTGACAATTCACCCAAAACACTGATTAATGCTTTAGGGTATTCGGCTTTACCTTTTTCCTGACATATCAAATTCATTTCGGTGTTTATTTCAACATAAACCTTGGAGTTTGCGGACACAGTAATAACAGACTCATCGGTGAATTCGGTAATTGTTGTTTCCGGAAAAGCACCGACAACTTTAACATAATATGTGCCGTTTTTAAGCTCCAATGCATTTTTGAATTCAGAAAAGTTGTCCACAATAAAAGGGTCGTTTTGTGTACCGCTGCCGGTTGCACCGGAAACAACAGCCGCACTTGCCGACAGCGGCGCTATGCTCATAAACATAAGCAGACAAAGAAGCATTGCCAGCGTTTTTTTGAAAATTTTCATAAGAAATTTTCTCCTTTCGTGTTGTTCATAATGGGTATACTTTTGTCAGTATACATTCTTACATCGTAATTCTATCACCTTTTTTCGGTTTGCACATTGTACTTTAGTGCAGAAATGGAAATTTTTTTAAAATATTTTTGCTGTTGCTTGCCGAGAAATGAAGCTGAATGGCGTTTTATTCGACCGAAGGCGTACAAAGGTATGTCGATGGGAGAAAAAACGTCAAATAAACGAAAAACAACTATTCATTATTCAAAGACTTGTTTTGATACACCTGACGTTGCATTCGGGTCATCGGCTCGCCGACCCATACACATTATTTCGTTTATGTTTCAGCGACTTTATCAGCAAGCAAAAAGACGGCAGATTTCGGAGTTCCGAATCATCAAATCCGCATCATAAAGTTCAAAACCCGCCCTTGAAAATCAAAGGCGGCTTTCGGCACATTATATTGATTATATTTCTGCAGAATACAAATTGCTTAATATTATGTTTTCACAAGTTGTAAATTTTAAGATGTAGCGGAACATCAACTTCTCTTGCAGCTTCCGTC
>JAZOQS010000061.1:0-2056 GCA_045656205.1 Clostridia bacterium
TATTATATAAAATCTTTAAGAGCTGTCGCTCTCCGTGCTCTTTCGAGCACCGCATCATTTGACGGCGTCGCAAAAATGCCCTTGCAAGCAAGCATTTTTACTCCTGGTAAAATTTGCACGAGCTGTCGCTATTTCGAGCAAACATTCTTGATCCTACCGGGAACTTAAATAAAGGAAGACTAAAAAATGAACAAATTAAAAAGTTTGATACTGAGTATATTCGGGGCGATGCTTACGGGATTTGCGATAGGTGCATTTCTCACGCCCAACAAAATTGTAGGCGGTGGGGCATCGGGCATATCAACAATATTGTTCCACACTTTCGGCATACAGCCCGGGGTAAGCTTTTTCGTAATGAATGTGTTGTTTTTGATTATAGGACTGGCAATCTTAGGCAAAACATTTATAATGAAAACACTTGTGGGAATAGCGTTTTTATCCGTGTTCACACAGCTTTTTACTTTCTTTCCGATACATACTGAAAATGATATACTTGCTACCCTCTTTGGTGGAGCGTTGTACGGACTTGGTATCGGCATGAGTTTTGCTGCAGGATTTTCCACCGGCGGAACAGATATCATAGGAAGAATTATTCAATCAAGATTCAGCACTGTTCCTATAGGCAAACTGCTTCTTGTAGTTGACGGAGTTATTATAGCGGTGTCGTTTATGGTGTTTAAGGACATAGAACTTATTCTTTTCGGCGTCCTGACGCTTTTTATTTCAAGTTATGCCATAGATTTTATAATAAGCAAACTGAATGTTTCAAAAATTGCCTTTGTTATAACTGACAAAGGTGAAGAAATATCAAAAACACTTGTTTCAACATCTCCGAGAGGTGTTACTCTGATTGATGTAAAAGGTGTTTATACCGATACAGATAAACAGATGCTTTTCTGTGCATTGAAAGAGAGCGAGACTGAAAATTTCCAGAAAAAAATCCTGTCAATTGACGAAACGGCGTTTATTGTTTTTTCAGAGTCGCAGAGAATCAAAGGAAACGGATTTTATCTTTACAAGTAAAAGGTGACAATAATGGTAAAAGTATCTGAAAATGAAACGTTAGAGCTCATAGAGCAGATTTGCAAAATCCCGGCACCGTCACTTCATGAGGAAAAAAGAGCGGAATTTTGCAAAAACTGGCTGACGGAGAATGGCGCAGAGGGAGTATATATTGACCGGGCGCAAAATGTTTTATATCCTATGGGCTGTGAGGGTAAAGATGATATAATTTTATTTTCGGCACATATGGATACAGTGTTTCCGGATATGGAAACCATGCCATTTTCAAAAGATGATAAATATATTTACTATCCCGGAGTAGGAGATAATGTGGCAAATCTGGCGGCACTTCTTACCGTTGCAAAATTTGTTGCCCAAAATAAACTTGATGCTCCCTGCGGAATTTTGTTTGCAGCCAATACCGGTGAAGAGGGTCAGGGCAACTTAAAAGGCATAAGACAGATTATGGAAGACTATAAAGGCAGAATAAAAAGAGTTTATGCCTTTGACTTATACTACAATACAGTGTATAATAAATGTGTGGGCTCACACAGGTACGAAATTGAAGTTAAAACCCGGGGCGGACATTCATTTAATGATTTTGGCAATGAAAATGCCATTCATATTCTGTCCGAGCTTGTCTGCAATTTGTATAAATGCAAAGTTCCCATCCAAGGGGACAGTAAAACCACCTATAATGTCGGCAGTATAGAGGGCGGCACATCGGTAAATACAATTGCAGAAAGTGCGAAACTTCTATATGAATACCGGTCGGACGATATGGTTTGTATTGAAAAAATGAAAGAGTTTTTTGAAGACGAAACAGAAAAACTTAAGAAAAAATATAATGTTGATATCAGTGCCCGGTCAATTGGAGTAAGACCGTGTGGCGGCGATGTGGACGAGGAAGTTCTTGCAGATATGACTGCGAAAGCGGTAGCAATCTGTGAAAAACATTCGGGAACTGCTTGCACTATAAAATCGGCATCTACCGACTGTAATGTGCCAATGTCAATGGGAGTTCCGGCTGTTTGTGTGGGTACCTGTCTCGGAG
>JAZOQS010000062.1:0-3418 GCA_045656205.1 Clostridia bacterium
TATTTTCAACTCTCACGAGGTTAAGGGGTACAACATTGGCGGACAGACAGCCATCTGTATTGAAGATTTGGGTGCACATGCCAAAAATGAGCCCAACGTAGATTACGGATATTCAAAATACCTGTGCAATGCAGTCTGGAATGGTGACAGCCGCGAGATTACGCTCAATACATATCTTCAGGATGAAAACTATTTTGGCAGCTATCCCAAGAGAAAACTTGATATAAAGGTGACCGATAGTACAATCAGCTGCGAATTTGATCAGCTTAATCCTTACAGCGGAAGCGTAGGTTTTGAATTTTCCGACCAATTTAAAAATAATGTTTGGACAATAAACCCTGTATATTTTGGTGATACTGTTGTAGGTCAGGTTGTTATGCTTCCGGGCGGTATGGCTGCTTTTAATATGAACGACTTTGAAATGCATCAAAAAACAAGCGGACTTGAAAAGGTTTTGACTTATGGTGAATCTGTGCAATACATAAAGGAAAACTTCGAGGTTAAAGCTCAGAAAGAAACAAGCGATGCTACTGTTTTTCTTGCTGAAAAGGACGGAAATACATATCTTCTTTTTGCAATGGCAAATGACGGGCTGGTTTGCGACAGCAAATATGATTCTTCCTATTCCGTTGTGGATTTTGTTACAGACGATGAAGGTCAGCTCTGTCTGAACCTCAAAAGCGATATGTTCTCGGGAGTTATACCAATATCCACCGCAGGTTATGATTTTTTTGACAATCCCGAAAACTACATTTCCGGCTCTATTTCTGAAAGCGAAAGAATAAGTTCCAGAGTGGGCAGTGCTAAACTGACTGTTAACGGTAAAGATTATATGCTTGGCGTGATTGTATTGGATAACAAAATTTATCTTGATGCTCACCAGGCAACCGAAGCTCTTGGTGCAGAATATAATATGTACGGAGGCGTTGTTTACATTTCTCTTGCGAAAAAAGGCAATGAGACGGATGTAATGATTGATTCCTCTTCACTCAAAATCCCCGACGTTGTTTCGACATTCTCCTCCGAAACTGCTTATGTGAACGGTAATCCGGTGTCACTTTCCGGCGGTGCTTATTATTTCGCCGAAAAAGTTTATCTCCCCTTAGCGTTTTTCATCAGTATATTTAAATAAAAACAAAAAAGCCCGGTGCTGATTGCATCGGGCTTTTTATTTTATAAAATTCCTTCAATTTGTTTTGCAAGTGCCTCAACATAGGAAATGTCAACTTTGTCCATTTCGCCGGCATCGGCAAGTTTTGCAACTGCAGGGTCCATAGGGATTTTTGCCAGAAGCGGCACGCCGTAAGCTTTTGCGGCTTCCTCTGTTTTTCCCTGACCGTAAATGTAAATTTCTTTATCACAGTCGGGACATTTAATGTAGCTGTAGTTTTCAGCCAGACCAATTACGGGAATGTCCATCATTTTTGTCATATTATAGGATTTACCCACAATGTCTTTTACAAGTTCCTGCGGCGAGGTTACAATTACAACCCCGTCAACGGGTATTGACTGGAAAACTGTCAGCGGAACGTCACCTGTTCCGGGAGGCATATCGATGAACAGAACATCAAGCTCGTTCCAGATAACATCTGTCCAGAACTGTTTAACGGTTCCTGACACGATTGACCCTCTCCAGATCACCGGATCATCCGGGTTTTCAAGCAGGAGATTTACTGACATAACCTGAATTCCGTTATGGGTTTCTTTGGGGAAAATCGTGGTTTCTGTTCCCTGAACGCCCGGTTTTAAGCCAAACATTTTGGGAATTGACGGCCCTAAAATATCCGCATCTAAAATACCGGTTTTACAGCCCATTCTTGAAAGTGCAACCGCGAGCATTGATGTCACCGACGATTTGCCGACGCCGCCTTTACCGCTCATTACACCTATAACTTTTTTCACGCTTGCAAGCTCATTTAATTTTTCTTTTTCTATTTTGCTGCAACTTCCGTTGCAAGTGCCTTTACTTGCACAGCTGTCACAATTTGACATATTTTTTCGCCTCTTATCTTTCTGATTTAATGTAGTCTATTGCCTTATCAGCAGCTTCGGCGGGAGAAATTTTTATAACCTCGTCGGAGTTTCTGAATTTAAATTCCACAATGCCGTCAGCAGCAAATTTGCCGACAGTAATTCTTACAGGGAAACCTAAAAGGTCCGCGTCTTTGAATTTAACGCCGGCACGTTCATCCCTGTCGTCCATAACAACTTCAATGCCTGCCGCCTGAAGTTTAGCGTAAATTTCTTCTGCAACACCCATCTGCACTTCATCACTTGCATTAACGGGAACAATCTCAACTTCATAGGGTGCTACCGGAACAGGCCAGATAATACCGTTGTCGTCGCAGTTCTGTTCAATGATTGCCGCGATACATCTGCTCACGCCGATACCGTAACATCCCATAATTGCTGTTACATCGTTTGAGTTTTCGTCCAGGAAGCTGCAGCCCAGAGCGTCCGCATATTTTGTGCCGAGTTTGAATATATGACCAACTTCAATGCCCTGCGCAGTTTTGATTTCTTTTCCGCATTTGGGACATTTATCGCCCGATACAATTGTTCTTAAATCAAGAGTTGCATCAGGAGTGAAATCTCTGCCAATCTGAACGCCCATCAGGTGATAATCGGTTTTGTTTGCACCAACAATAAAGTTTTTCATTTCTGCAACTTCGTTGTCCATAAGAAGTTCGCATTTAATTCCAACGGGACCTGCAAAACCAACCTCTGCGCCTGTAACCTCAATAACTGTTGCAGTATCTGCAAGGCCAAGTTCGTTTGCGCCAAGATAGTTTGCGAGTTTAACTTCGTTAACTTCTCTGTCCCCTCTTACCATAACGGCAACAACTCTGTCTTCTGCGCGGTAAATAAGTGTTTTAACAAACAGTCTGGGGTCTGCATCAAAGAAAGTCATCAGTTCTTCGATTGTTTTTACATTCGGTGTGTGAATTTCTTTAAGTTCAAGGTCGCCTTCGGGGCAAGCTATGATTTCAGGAACACAAACAGCCTTTTCACTGTTTGCCGCATATCCGCAAGCATCACAGTAAGCAATTGTATCCTCACCCACGTCGGATTTCACCATAAATTCCTGTGAACCGCTGCCGCCCATTGCACCGGAATCGGCATCAACTATAGTATAATCAAGTTTTAATTTATCAAACGCTTCACAGTATGCAGCGTACATATTTTTGTATGATTTGTCCAGGCCTTCTTCTGTAAGGTCAAAGCTGTATGCGTCTTTCATAACAAATTCTCTGCCGCGCATAATACCAAATCTCGGACGGCTTTCGTCACGGTATTTGGTCTGAATCTGGTAAATTGTCTTGGGCAAGTCTTTATATGAATGAACCTCGTTTTTCACAAGCTCGGTGAAAAGTTCTTCGTGAGTTGGTCCGAGACAGAAATCTCTTCCGTTTCTGTC
>JAZOQS010000063.1:0-3865 GCA_045656205.1 Clostridia bacterium
GCGTGGTAGTCATTTGTTCTGTGAGAAATTACAAGGTCCGGATTGTATTCGCGGATATATCTTATCATGCGTTTACGTGTAGCAAGATCTGCCTCAATATTGCAGTCAGCTATATCCCAGACATCGTATGTAACGCCTAAAAGCTCTGCAACGGCTGCAGATTCTTTTGCGCGACGAGCAGTTGTTTCTTCGGGTCCCATAATATGATGACCGCCACAACCGTTACACGCACTGAGGAAACGAACGTCGTAACCCATTTTTACATATTTACTTGCAAGTCCGCCACAACGAAACTCGTTATCGTCCTGATGTGCGCCAATCATTAAAATTCTCATAAATAATACTCTCCTTAAGACTTACTATATTTTTCTTTTTGATTTTCCATTAAGCTGGACAAATATGCCAGCTACAATTATAACAAGCCCGATTATAAAAGTCAAGTGAAGCTCTTCTTTTAAAATAAGCGATGTCCAGACAAGTGATAAAAAGGGCGTAATATATGCAAGATTTGAAATCTTTGCTGTTTTTCCCGATTCTAAAGCAAGTACCCACGATGTGCAGGAAATAGCCATAGTAAACATACCGTTCCATACAAACCCAAGAATTTGTTCCGGAGCGGGAACAAAGAGCTTTCCACCTATAGCGTTTATTACTGTTGTAAGAATAAATGTTACAAAATAGTTGAGCATCATTGAAATGCTTTTATTGTAACTGAATTTCTGATTAAGTGAAGTAAATAAACCATAGCATATTGCACCGAGAGTGCAAAGAACCGCGCCGAATATTACGGTTTTGTTAAGTGCTATAAGCTCTGACCCGGTTACGACTACAACCCCTAAAAAGGACATGGCGATTGCAACGCCTTTTCTTACAGTCATTTTTTCTTTTAATATTATGCATGCGAATACAACACACATTATTGGCCACAGATAGTTGATTATAAATGCCTGTGAAGCGGGTAGTATATCAGCACCGGCATAATAGAATATGTAATAGAAAAATGTTCCGGGCAGACCTAACAGCACAGAAATTAAATAATCTTTTGGTCTGTAAGATCTGAGACTTTTTATGTTTCCACTCGCTCATTTGAAATAAGGAGTGCAAGTCCTGCAAAAAAGGTGCTTGCCCACAAAACCTGAAAACTGTTAAGAGATCCTAAAAGGAGTTTTGTAGTAACCGCAACGGTTGACCATAAAAGTATTGATACGGCTGCATATATATTCTTTTTTCATCAAAATTCACCACGGAAGATTATAACATTAAATATTCCCATTTGTCAAACTGAAACATAAGATTTTCTGCCGAATGAGCATCGCTTGAAAGAATAAACTTTCCGCCTTTTTCTTTTATGTAACTTATCAGGTCGGGAGCTGGGTAGGGAGTCGTCCTGTATCCGCGCGATATTGCACCGGTGTTGATTTCAAACGGTTTGCCATATGGGATAAGCTTATCTATGCAATTTTTTGCCGCAGCAAGGTATCTCTTATTTGTTGCATCAAAATAATGATGAGTTTCATTGAATTTTGTTATCAGGTCAAAATGCCCGATTATATCACAGTTTGTTTTTCTGACAACATCAGCAACAGAGTCGAAATAGTGTTCTGCCATCAGATACCAGTCGCCGCCAAAAGCTTCCTCTACGGCTAAGGGCAAACATTCGGGATATGAGTCAATGGGGTAGTATTTTTTGCCGTCATACAGAAAATGCACTGAACCTATGATATATTCAAACCTGTCTGTCGGAGCATTGGAATGATATTCCTGCTCAACGCCGATATGGATTCGGATTTTATCTGCATATTTTTCTTTGAGGAAAGAAAGCTCATCAAAATAACGATCGGTATCGCAGAGTTTAAGACCGTATTCATCCGTAAATTCCATGTGAGAATGAACAGAAAAACCTATATCTGTCATCCCTTTTTCTATTGCAGACAGCACCATTTCTTCGGGCGTGTTGTTACCGTCGCAGAAAGTGGTGTGCAAATGATAATCTGCTGAAATCATTTTGTCATTTTCTCCTGCTTAACTTTTTTGTCAATAACGTGACGGGACGCAAGCTCGCGATGAATATCTTCGAGTGATATGCCCGCTTCAATCATAAGTACCATTACATGATAAGCAAGGTCGGCAATCTCATAAATGGTTTCTTTTTTGTCCTCATCTTTTGCAGCGATGATAACTTCAGTACATTCTTCACCAACTTTTTTGAGAATCTTGTCAATGCCCTTTTCAAACAGATATGTGGTATAAGAACCTTCCTGCTTGTTTGTTTTTCTGCCCTCAATCAGCTGCATGAGTCCCTGATAGGAAAACTCCTGAAGTTCATCGCTTTCAAAAACAGGCTTTGTGAAACAAGAGTCACTGCCTGTGTGGCAAGCAGGTCCGTCCTTTTCAACCATAACTACAAGAGCGTCATTATCACAGTCGGCTGTTATTGAAACAATGTGCTGGAAATTTCCGCTTGTTTCACCTTTGCGCCAAAGCTCCTGACGGGAGCGGCTGAAGAAACAGGTTTTACCCTCTTTCATGGAAATTTCAAGACTTTCTTTGTTCATATAAGCAAGGGTTAACACCTTTTTTGTGATGGAATCTACCACAATTGCAGGGATTAATCCTTTGTCGTCAAATTTAAGTTCTTCAATATTAATCATAACTATCTCCTTTATATTCTGACAGGAATATTGTTTTCTTTGAGTGTATTTTTAAGGTCGGAAATTTTCACTTCACCAAAATGGAAAATTGAAGCCGCAAGACCTGCGTCAACTTCGGGAAGTATGTTGAAAAGCTGGACAAAATCTGAAATTGAGCCCGCACCGCCTGATGCGATAACAGGAACATTTACCACATTGCAGACAGCTTCAAGCATTTCAAGGTCAAAGCCTTTTTTAACACCATCTGTGTCAATGGAATTGAGTACAACCTCACCGGCGCCGTTATCTACACAACGTTTAATCCAGGAAATTGCTTCCATTCCGGTATTTTCGCGGCCACCTTTGGCAAAAACACGAAACTCTCCGTCCACACGCTTTACATCAGCGGAAATTACAACGCACTGACTTCCGTACAGCTTTGCAGCCTCATAAATAAGGTCGGGATTTTTTATTGCACCCGAATTCACGCTTACCTTGTCGGCACCACATTTTAACACTCTGTCGAAATCATCAAGAGTGTTAATGCCGCCGCCAACGGTGAGAGGAATGAAAATTGTACTTGCCACTTCTGTTAAAATGTCGGTAAAAAGTTTTCTGCCGTCACTTGAAGCGGTAATATCATAAAAAACAAGCTCATCCGCACCGCAGTCGTTATAAAACTTTGCAAGTTCAACAGGGGAGGATACGTCAGATAACCCTTCAAAATTCACGCCTTTTACAACTCTGCCGTTTTTTACGTCGAGGCAGGGAATTATTCTTTTTGTAATCATTTTGCCACCTCGATTGCTTCCTTAAGATTTATTGCACCCGTATAGTATGCTTTGCCGATTATTGCACCGTAGATTCCAAGCTTTGTCAGTTTTTCAACATCCTCCATTGAGGAAACACCGCCCGAAGCGGTAATGTTAATGTCAAACCGAGATGCAAGTTCACGGTAAAGTTCGTGGTTTGTGCCCTGCATAGCACCGTCCTTTGAAATGTCGGTGCAAATAAGGGTTTTAACACCCAATTTCTGCATTTTTTCACAAAAATCAAAAGCAGAAAATTCTGATTTCTCAAGCCAGCCTTTTATAGCAACATACCCGTCTTTTATATCAACACCAACGGCAACTTTATCACCAAAAGCGGCAATTGCTTCTTTTAAAAACGCTTCGTCTGTTACTGCAGCTGTGCCGAGGATTATTCGGTCAACCCCGCAGGAAATATATTTCTCG
>JAZOQS010000064.1:0-34037 GCA_045656205.1 Clostridia bacterium
AAGCACAGGAAGTGCAAGTTTTAAAACATCTTTAAACCCTTCATCTGCAAATCCCTGTTTAAGGCTGTAGGAAAAACCGCGTTTTTTTGCCGGATAAACAAGTATTGTAAACTGCAGGCCCCAGCCGATTAAAAGTGCAGCAGACAGACCGTAAATTCCAAATCTGTCGTTCATGGTGAACAGATACACTATACAAATCAGGTTGGAGATAAGGCTCATAATCGCAGGGATTTTAAACTCGCCGAGCGACTGCAGAATTCCCACAAGTGTGAACGCAAGTCCTGTAAAAATAACAAGCGGGAACATTATCCGCAAAAGCTGAGCTGCAAGCGATGCCGCCTGCTCATCAAGTCCGCCACCCATTACTTTTATAATCTGCGGCGCAAACAAAATGCCAAGCGCAGAAATTAAAATTGTGACAACAAGGATTACATTTAAAAACCTTGATGCAAAAGAGTCCGCACGTTTTCTGCCTTCCCCCTCGGAAAATCTGTTGTAAACAGGGATAAAAGCAGAGGAAATTGCCGACCCGAGTATCATATCAAAAAAGTTCACCGGGAGTTGGGAAGCCATTGAATAGGCACTGGCAACATAGCCCGTACCATAAAAAAGTGCAACAGCCGTACCTCTTAAAAGTCCCAGCAATTTTGACAGCAGGATAGCAACAAAGATAAAGCTGACCATTCCTGCGCCCTTTTCTTTTCTGTCCATATTATTTCTGTTCCTTTTTAGCTCCAAGCTTATTTTCAGTACCTTTTATAAGTCTTTTAATGTTTGCTGAATGTCTGATAACAAGCATTGAACCCATCACGAGAGCAAACACTATTTTTGTCACATCAGTTGTATAATAAAGAATTATCCATATAGGATACATTACTCCGCCGGTGATTGAACCGAGCGAAACATATTTAGTCAGTGCCATAACAGTAAGACATGTGAGAACCGTCACACTGCCTATGAGCGGACTCATCATAATAATGATAACTCCCGATGTGAGAACACCTTTTCCGCCTTTGAATCTGAAAAATATGGGGAAATTGTGTCCGAGTGCTATTGAAAATGCGGAAATATAAATGCTGAGCTGTGCAACATATGCCGAACCGATGAATTTTGCAAGAAATCTTGCGCAAAGTACACCGATAACTGTTTTGAGCACATCTCCGATCACGGTGAATATTGCCGCTTTTTTGCCCAATACACGAAGCGTATTTGTTGCTCCGGCGTTGCCGCTGCCATGCTTTCGTATATCCTTAAGTCCGAACATACGTCCGACAAGTATTGATGAACTGATGCTTCCGAGAAGATAACAAATAACTGCACTTATAATTAAAATAATGATGTCCATACTGACCTCCGATTAATTATTTTTTTCTCCACGTTCTCTGATAATAAATCTGACAGGGGTCCCCTCCAGTTCAAACGCGTCCCTTATCTGGTTTTCAAGATATCTGATATATGAAAAATGTGCCAGATCCTTGTTGTTAACGAAAACAACAAATGTGGGCGGTTTGGTGGAAGGCTGTGTTCCGTAATAAATTTTGAGTCTTTTACCTTTGTCTGACGGTGGCTGAACCTTAAGTGTTGCTTCGTTGATAATATCGTTGAGCGCACCCGTCTTGATTCTTGTTGCGTGCATTTGGGCAACCTTATCTATTATGGGATAAATTTTATCCACTCTTGACCCTGTTTTCGCCGAAATAAATTCTATGGGCGCATAGGTCATAAATGAAAGCTGCTCCTGCACACGTTTTTTATATTCGTTCATAGTTCCTGTTTCTTTTGAAACAAGGTCCCATTTATTAACAAGAACAATACTTGCCTTGCCCTCTTCGTGAGCATAACCGGCAATTTTCGCGTCCTGCTCGGCAATACCTTCATTGCCGTCTATAACTATAAGACAGACATCTGCTCTGTCAACCGCTGCAAGTGCACGGATAACGCTGAATTTCTCAATTTTCTCGTCAACCTTGCTTTTGCGTCTGATACCTGCGGTATCAATAAACAGATATTTTTTTCCGTCCTTTTCAACATATGTGTCAACCGCGTCTCTTGTTGTTCCGGGAATATTACTTACAATAACTCTTTCCTCCCCGACAACACGGTTGATGAGCGAAGATTTTCCGGCATTCGGACGGCCTATTACCGCAACGCGGATAATATCGTCATCCCCGTCCGCTTCTTCCTCTTCGGGGAAATAGTTAAATGCTTCGTCAAGAAGGTCACCAAGTCCCAGACTCTGGAGTGCAGAAACTGCAACCGGGTCACCGAGACCGAGATTGTAAAATTCATAAAAATCGGGAGGAAGTTCGCCGACCTTATCCGTTTTGTTAACCGCAACAACAACAGGTTTTTTTGACTTCTGCAGCATTGATGCAATTTCCGCATCCGCCGCGGTAACACCTGTTTTAAGGTCAACAACAAAAATGGTAACATGGGCAAGTTCAATTGCCGCTTGTGCCTGACGGCGCATGTTTACCAGTAGCTCGTCCGATTCCTTGGGTTCAATACCACCCGTATCTATCATAAGAAACTGCCTGCCCCGCCATTCCGCGTCCGCATAAATCCTGTCACGCGTTACGCCGGGAGTGTCCTCAACAATGGACACTTTTTTGCCGACAAGTCTGTTAAAAAGGGAGGATTTTCCTACGTTAGGTCTCCCTACAATTGCAACTATTGGCTTCATAGAAACCTCCAATCTGCCGGACCTTTTCCGGCTCACTGTTTTAAGTAGTAGCTTAGGTTTTTTCCAACTTATAATTATACCTTATTTTCCCTCATTTGTCAACTTTTGTACAAGTAATACACCATCGCAGTCCACAGCCTCAATTTTTACATTTAAAGCCTTCGCAAGGTCATCGGTTGACACATCATCCAGCATGACATTTTCACCGTCACGGAGCATTGAACTTGAGATGTAAAGTGTGTCGCCCAGCTCTTTGCCTTCAAGCTGCGAAATGAGGTCTTTTCCGCATAAAAGTCCGGCAACGGTTATTTTTTCTCCGAACACATTGTTTTTAATCTCATACACGTTTATTTTAAGGCCTTTTGCCTTTTCTTCCAGTCTTTTTGCAAGTCCTGATAAAAACTCGTATGCCGCAACTCCCGTTGCCATGCTGACCGTTCTTTCTTTCTTTAACGGTTTAACATTTTCTATCTCAAATTCAAACTCATCTTTCATTGACGAAATAAGACCAACACCATTTTCAATCTGCGGAAAATCTTCATATTCTTCCACATCGGGAATGGGCATTTCCGCATTCAGATAAAATTCGTCCGCAAGATAAATTATTCTTGTACCAAAGTCTTTCAAGAACTTATTCTGCCACACGGAAACCTGATTGATAACTTCCGCAGAGGACTCTTTGTCAAAAGGTTTCAGGTCAAAAAGGTCTTCCCTGTGGTCGGTAAGACCGACGGGAACAACTGATACAGAATATATGTGCGGATAAAGTCCGCCAAGCGTTTTTATTGTATCATCAAGGACTTTTCCGTCATTTATTCCGCGGCAAAGGACTATCTGGCAGTTCATAACTATCCCTGCTTCGGCAAACCTTTTCATTCTGTCAACCACATTGCCGGCATTTTTGTTGCCCATCATAAACTTTCTGACCTCGGGGTCTGTTGCGTGGACAGATATGTTAACCGGGCTAACTCTCGTTGCGCAAAGTCTTTCTATATCCGCGTCACTTAAATTTGTGAGCGTAACATAGTTGCCGTGCAGAAAAGAAAGTCTTGAATCGTCGTCTTTGAAATAGAGAGTTTTTCTCATCCCCTCGGGCAACTGGTCAATAAAACAGAAAATACATTTATTGGCGCAGGCACGGGCAGGTCCAAGCAAGGGATATTCAAACTCAATGCCCAAATCCTCATATTCATCTTTTTCTATTTCAATAATCTCGGTATCCCCGCCGGCTTTTAAAATTTCAACCTCAAGCTCTTCGGCGGCACAAAGAAATTTATACTGAAGTATATCTTCCACTGCCGTCCCGTCTATTTTATCAAGGATATCTCCCGGCATAATGCCTGCTTCCTCGGCAATACTTCCCTGTTCAACACCGATAATTTTATTATATTTTCTCATAGCAATCTTCTCCAAAACAAAAGGGGTTTTGCGTCCCACAAAACCCCTCTGTTATTTACGCTTCTTCAGCAGTTTTAACAACTTCTTTGCCGTTGTAATATCCACAGGCTTTGCAAACTCTGTGCGGCATTTTGTACTCGTGACACTGCGGACATTCTACCATGCCCGGAATCAGGAGCTTCCAGTTAGCTCTTCTTTTGTCTCTTCTTGCTTTAGATGTTTTTCTCTTCGGTACTGCCATGCCCGAACACCTCCTCGTAAAATTTGAACTATATTATTTACCTGAACAAATTGTTAAGTACATCGAACCTTGGGTCTGTCACATCATCGTCACATCCGCAATCGACGTTGTTCCTGTCTGCACCGCAGTGCGGGCAGAGACCCTTACAGTCTTCTTTGCACAGATATTTCATCGGAGATACTGTAATAAAATTGTTCAGCGCCAGGTCCGCAACATCAACCACCGAGCTTTCAAGGAGTATAACGTCATCCTCCTCGGCTGCGGCTTCCCTGCTGACTCTTTCGGAAAACTTAAAGTCCACATCTTCAAATATTTCCTTGGTGCATCTCGCACAATCAGCTGAAATCCTCGTTGTAACATGTGCCGATATTTCTACCTGACCGCCAATATTCTCCGCTCTGCCTTTTATATGCACGGGACAAACAAAGGTCACATCAAGCCCCGACAGGCTTTCCCTGTCAAACTCTGTGTCTCCTTCAAAATCCATCGCAGCTCTGCTGCCGCTTAAAATATCAATAAGTTCGAGCTTCACTGCCTACCTCCGCTTATAAAAGTTCACAGACATATAGATATATTATATCTTCAATTTACCCTTTTGTCAATACAAAATTAAACAATTTTTATCAGCCGTTGCCATCTTATTTTTATAATCTTTGCCAATTATTTGATTTTATCCATATTATAAGGCGTAATCTGATATACATAGTAGTTGAGCCAGTTAGAAAACAAAAGCGCCGAATGACTGCGCCAGGACACAACCGGTTGTTTTGCCGGATTATTGTCCGGATAATAATTTTCCGGCATGTTTATATCAAGTCCTTTGTCAAGGTCACGCATATATTCTTCGTGAAGCGTGAGGGCATCATATTCCGAATGCCCCGTTACGAAAAACTGTTTTCCGCCTTTGGAGCCCGCAATATAAACACCTGCTTTTTCGCTTTCCGCATAAATGCGGAGTTTGGCTTCAAGAACATCCTCTCTTTTAACAGTTGTATATCTTGAATGAGGAGCAAAAAACTCATCATCATAGCCGCGCAAAAGCTTGGAATTTTTCCTCGCAACCCTATGTTTGTAAATGCCCGAAAGCTTCTGCTCAAGCGGAAATTTGTTTATACCATAATGATAATACATTGCCGCCTGCGCTCCCCAGCAGATGTGGAATGTGCTTGTTACATTTGTTTTTGTCCATTCAAAAATTTCACAAAGCTCGTCCCAGTAATCAACCTCTTCAAAAGGCATTTTTTCAACGGGCGCACCGGTGATTATCATTCCGTCATATTTATTGTGTTTAACATCGGGAAAAGTATTATAAAAATGAAGAAGATGTTCTTCGGAAGTATTTTTAGACTGATGTCCGCTCGGACGCACAAGGTCAATCTCCACCTGAAGCGGAGTGTTACTGAGCAGTCTGAGAAGCTGGGTTTCCGTCGTGATTTTTTTCGGCATAAGATTTAAAATCAAAATCCTCAGCGGACGGATATCCTGACTCGCGGCTCTGCGCTGGGACATGACAAATATATTCTCACTCTGAAGAACTTTTCTGGCAGGTAACTCATTTGAAATTGTAATTGGCATTTGCCGCACCTCTCCTTCTTTTAATTTTAATGAATATATTTGATATTATATCAAAAAATAACCGGGATAGCAATAGATAAAAAAATTTTATTTTAAGGAGTGAAAAAATGTCTGAACACAACGAAAATAACGAAAACAAAAATTTAAAAGATTTCGGGTCAATGAACATAAAAGGCAAACACGGAAATATTTTCTGCATTTCAATCATTGGTCAGATTGAGGGGCATATCGAACTGCCGGGCGACAATAAAACAACAAAATATGAACATCTTATCCCGCTTATCGTCGCAATCGAAGAAGACGAAAATATTGACGGTGCTTTGGTTCTTTTAAACACTATGGGCGGTGATGTTGAGGCAGGGCTTGCAATTTCCGAGCTTATCGCCGGGATGAGCAAACCCACCGTTTCTCTTGTTCTTGGCGGCGGTCACAGCATCGGAGTCCCTCTTGCCGTTGCCGCAGACTATTCTTTTATAGCCCCGTCTGCCACGATGACAATCCATCCGGTCAGGACTACCGGTACGGTAATCAGCATTTCCCAGTCTTTTGACTATCTTTTAAAAATGCAGGAGCGTGTGCTTAATTTTATCGTAGAGCATTCGGATATCAAAAAAGAAAAGTTGACCGAGCTTATGCTTGCGACCTCAAACCTCGCCAACGACGCCGGAACAGTCATTTACGGTTCGCAGGCGGTGGAATACGGGCTTATGAATGAAACCGGAAAGGTGTCTGATGCACTGGATAAACTTCAGCAGCTTATAAAGGAGAAAAAGAGCGAAAATTAATTTCGCTCTTTTAATATTATTTCAGCAACATCTTCCGGAGTTTGTGCTATAAAATCCGCTCCGGTATTTTCAAGTTCGTTTCCCTGGGCATAGCCGTATTTTACGCCGATGGATAAAATTTCCGCCTCTTTTGCACCTTCTATATCCTGATACCTGTCCCCCACCATTACAATCTGATGTGGCAAAGCCGGAGGAAGTGCCGCAAGGGCATCGTCTATAATTTGTTTTTTTGTATGTTTTGTTCCCTCAAGGTCGCTTCCGCAAATTGCCGAAAAGTACTTTTTAAGTTCAAACCTTTCAAGAATCTTGTCCACAAAAACAAGCGGTTTTAAACTTGCCACAGCAAGTGTGCATCCTGCACTTTTTAAACTCTCCAGCATCTGCACAACCCCGTCATACACCCTGTTTTCAAACATACCGACGGTGGAAAATCGCTCCCGGTATTTTTTCAGGGCAAACTCCGCCTCTTCCTTTGTCATATCAAATCTGCGGATAAAAGAATCAACAAGCGGCGGACCGATAAAATCCAGAAGTTTTTCCTTTTCCGGAGGTGTTATATCCATACATTTCAGCGCGTGCTGAACACAGCCCGTTATTCCCTCTTTCGGGTCTGTGAGTGTCCCGTCAAGGTCGAACAATACATATTTAAACATATTATTTCTCCGTTACAATCATATCTTTCATTCTTAAAAGAGTGAGTCTTCTTCTCATATATGGCGAATAGTTCATGCAGTCAAAAAAGAGCTTTTCGTCTTTTCCTATATCAGCTACCGTCAGTTTGCATCCCGCTTTTTTCATAGCCTCAAGGCACTCCTGATAAGACGGTACACTGCGGATAATTTTCACAATCTCGCCCCAGCTTTCCTTAAGTTTTACGGGGTCAACCAAATCGGTTATTGTGTCGGGAGTGTTGAGTTTTTTAACATCTTCAGCCATATTGCCGTAAAATGCATAAATATCTTCCCAGTCAACATTTTCTTTTTTCGTGTCGATTGTTTCATTTTTCGCAAGAGCATTGTAATATTTCAATGTTTCAAGCGTTCCAACGCCAACATCGTCACCATGATAGTTCGGGATTATGTTGTCGCGGAGCTCAACACATTCCATAAGGTGTGAAATTATATGCTCCGCTCCACTTGCAGGACGGGAATTCTGCGCAAAGCTCATACCTATTCCCGTTTTTAAAAGTGCTTCAAATATTTTACCGGCAGTATGCTCGTCGTTTACGGTTACCTTGTCTGCCAGTTCCATAAGTTCGTCAACGGCAGTTCTTGTCAGCGAAGCTATTTTTTCGCAGTAATATTCTCCGGTTAAAAGGGTTGAAATTTTCCAGTCAACAAGACCCACATATTTGGCAATCATATCTCCAAAGCCTGCCGATTTAAGCTCAGTCGGTGCATTTGCCAGAATTTTCGTGTCACCGATGATAACTTCCGGGCTTTTTGCGTCATAACTGAGTTTGAAACCATTAGCTACGATTGGCGCTCCGTAAGACGCAAACCCGTCCATTGATGGAGCTGTCGCAAAAATGCAGAGCAGCTTGTCCTGTCTTGCAGCAGCAAGACGGCAGGGGTCGTTAACACTGCCGGAGCCGACCGACAAAATAGAAATATCTCTGCCTCTTACAAGAGCTTCAAGTTCTTCAACGTGCTCAATTGTAGCAACACGGATGTTGTCATAAATTTTATATTCAATGTCAAATCCGTCAAGGCTTTCCACAATGCCCTCGGAAGCCTTAAGTGTATTTTTATCTGCAACAAGAAGCAACTTTTTTGAAAAGTTGTTTTTCTTTAAAATTTCACCCACACTATTTACAAGTCCCGATGCAATTTGCACATCACGTATAGCGGTTTGATGCACCTTTCCGCAGGAACATGGCTTTTTAAAATCTTCAATTATATTAAGTATATCAGACATTTTTGTCACCTCGGTATACATTATAACACCAATTCAGCCCGATATCAACAATCCTTTTTACTTTTTATAAAAAATCCGGGGCGTCATCTGACACCCCGGATATAATTTGCACACTTTCTCGCAAGCCAGTATGCGGTTTCGTCCTCTTCGAGCTTTTTAATCCAAAGCCCCTTATCGGATATAATGCCTCTTTCAGAAAGCTCACGCACAATATCATTAACTACCGTAAGTTCCATATAGCCTTCCACTTTCTTCAAAAACCGTTCCCAGCCCAGATCAAGTGTTCTGTGCGGACAGTATTTGCCCGAAAAATCCTGATGTTTTTTCACACGGTCGGTTGTCCAGCCACGTTCCGTCAGAAGCTGTGCCGTAAGTTTTGCCGCATTTTCTTCGGCTTTCAAAAACTTCTCTCCGCCCGATTTGGAATAGCAGATTTCTATTGCTATTCCCTTGCGGTTTCCTCTTCCATTCACCCCGTCTCCTGCGTGCCAGGCGTTGCGTTCAAGCGGAATTGCCTGCCGAACTTCAATATCATCTGCCGCAAAATGAAAGCTTGTTGACAAACCGTTATTTTTCATATATGAAACTTCCGCTTTTGCAGATGCGTCATTTGATGTGTTATGTATCACAACAAATTCCGCTTCCATAGCATAAGGACATTTTATGCCATATTTTTCCGGTGATACAAAATCAATAACTTTTTTCATTTATTTCATTTTCCTTTTTCCTTAAAACTTCAATTGCGCGGGTGATAACAGCAGGAACAGGTATGCCCATAAGCCCGGCATTTTCAATGATACTTATCAGTTCGTTTACTATGTAGGCAATTATAACCGCATCCCGTACAAGGCTCGTCCCCATAATTAAATCAAGTCTGCAGGCAATCAGAACAATCAGTATCGTCACACCTTTCCTGCAAATTCCTTTCCAGCCTGCCTTGGATTCCAGTGCCCCCGTTTTGGTTTTAGGGCTTTTATGAAACACCCCGGCTACAATGAGTCCTGTCACATAATCAATTCCCATAAAGACAATCAATGTTGTAAGAGAAGAATCCCATCCGCCGAAAAAAGATGCCAAAAGCCCACCGGCAGCACCGATAAATGTTAAAATACTTACTTTCATTTTATATTTCTCCCAGTGTTTTTTTTACATCCTCTCTGTACTTTTCGGGGATTTGTTCAAGTTTTATTTTTTCCATCCTTATTTGTAACACAAGAAATTTAATCACCCAAAAGCACCCCCTCTAAAAGCACCGCCTCGATTGCTTCAAGCCTTTCGAGCATTGTCGGCTCTACTACAACAGTGTCTGTTGCTTTAAGCTCTTCCATTTCCTCTGCGGTCAGCTCTATGTATTCACCATTTACATACTTTTTCATTTTCTTATCCCCCATATTTCATAGGTTGTGCCTGCCGGCAGATATCTTACACTTCCGTCAGTAATACCGCCATTTGTCATAAATATAAATTTAAGTCTGTCAATATAATCTCTTACCATTGGCACGCTTGGAGCAACCGTGCCACTATAAGTTTCTGCTTTTTGCATTTTAGCATAACCACCTTTACCATACTCCGCTTTATCGTGCCATAATTCAGTTCTGCAATAAGTACCAATTACTTGAATATGAATTGTTGTATACCACTCGTCGGTATAATCTGTTATAAATTGATTTCCCATATTATAAATTTCTTTATTTAAATTACTACCGCTATCGTTAAGAGTTTGCACTCTAAAACGTGCTTTCTCTGTACTTGCAGAGCCAGTAGCAGCTTCTTCGCTAGGTGGAATTACAAACCTTATATAAAGCTCTTTGTATTGATTAGGAAAATTCAACTGAATTGTGCTGGCTTTTTCTGTAAGTGTGTCAGCCTTAACAATTTCAAAATCCCCACATTCATTCATCGCATGGTAAACCGCTTTTGCAGAGGGGTATTGCTCATGAGTGTTTTTGTCCGATATAGCCGTTACTCTGTTTGAAACATCCTCTTTATTTTTCACTTTTTCAATAAGCTCCAGTTGTTCTTCCGTAAGCTTTTTCTGAAATCCTCTGTGTCCGCTTTCTTCAAACCCAAGATGTTTCAGATGACTGTGACTTGTTCTTTCACCCAACTCCAACTGAAAATTTTTCTGTCCTCGCGCAGATAATTTTATTTCTGCCATGTTATACACCCCATTTCACCATAAGTTCACCGCTTTTACGGGTTGATATGATGCCGCCCGGATCAATAACTGTAATCTTGTATATGTAATTCCCTATCGGAAGTTTTTTTATCTCTTCCTCCGAAAGTGTGATTTCAGAGCCGTCGGAACTTAAATCAAATCTCTTTTCTATAAGAGATTCGGCCTGTTCATTTTGCGCCACCTGAAATTCAAGAGTTGTTCCCGGTTCAAATCCATCTGCAGTTGTAATATCAATGCTGAAAGTATCTCCTGCCGTATAGGTAATATTTTCTCCGCCACAATAAATTTTTATCATATTACCCTCCTATCTCATGCACACACCGTCAATGGTAATACTATATGTGTTTGTGCTTACGCTTCCGGAAATTGACATATGTCTGAGTATCAGCTTGTTTCCGCTTACTTCAAATTGTGTTTCTCTGGTTTTCCCGAAAGCCGGAACAGTTAATGTTTTCCCCGAATAGAAGACACCGTTTGCAAAACACCATGAAATATGTCCGTCTTCCCTTGGAAAAAGCCGCACCTTTATAAATGTTTCCGTAGCAAATGTATAATCAAATTCTATATAACTGCAATTGCTTTTCGGAAGCTCGATTTCGCCTATTATTTCACCTGCCGGCAAATTATCACGCATTAATAAAGTTCCCGAAAAACTTGCAGCATACCTTTCCGTATCGGCAGTCTTAAGCTGTGCAAACTCTCTTTTGTCCGACACATCCCCGTTTTCATCAATCTCTGCCAGAAGAACATAATCTCCCGTCGGGAAAAGGGTATCCGCTTTCACTTCACAAACGCCCGCAAGTGTGTTGTTGTAAAAATAAATATAATTTTTTGTTCCTGACGTTACATCAACCGTAGTGCCTTCATCATCAACCTCAATCCTGCATCCGTCTTTAAACACAGCCTGTCCCTTGCAAATTTTAAATACACCGTCTGCCACTGTCACCATGCAGCTTGACTGTGATTCCTCAATAACCCCTTTAGTCAGAATGCTCGCCCGGATTGCATTGATATCATCCGCTCCGTAAACCACATTATCCTTAAAATCATAACTGTACGCCATTTATCTCACCTCTTAAATATTTTTTAAAATAACCTGACTTGTTTTAATCCCGTCTTCCCAACCAAGACTTATTCCGGAAATCTGTTTTCTTTCCGTTCTTGCTATTTTCCCGTTGACATACTGCACACGCACAATATCCCCCGGCATAAAGTCCTTGCCTGCTTCAAGTCCCCAAACATCTGTGACAATTTCAGACTTTATATTTTTACCTTTTATAAAACTTTCCGCTTCACTCTCAACCGTTGCATATGATACACATTCCGAGCTGAAGATTCCTTTCTTTTCATCCCTTACATATCTGGTCCATACGGGATCTGGAAATTCACCATCTTTAAAATCCTGCTCCTGTTCATACCAGCAGGAAGAATAATAGTCATCAATGCAATAGGTATATTCTGTATTAAATGCGTTTTTGTTCGCCTCGGACAAAATAAGGTTTGTATGCCTTGGCGAAAAAACTTTAAAGACCCACTGTTTTTTAATTCTGTCAAAAAACAGGCTGTGTCCGGCATTTTTTCTTAAAAGCAGGTCGGAAACCACTTCTGATAACGGATTATATGTATTCCTCCAGAAAGTGTCCATATCTTCAAGACCTGCTTTTTCACCAAGCACAAAGTTTTCCTGCTCCGAAAAAGCATTGCTCACGATATATCTTGCAACCTCTTCCGGATTGCATTTTACCGGCAAATCGCTTGTGATAAATTTGGGAACCACCTTTCTGGACAAAAGCCAGTTGCATGTTTTTCCGTAAATGGCAACATCCTCGCCAAGCCTTATTCCCGTTACAATCCCCTGCAAATCCCCCTGAACAATGACCGGGATTTTATCATTTTCCCAGTCCATATTGTCAAGTATTATTTCCGCCGTAGCCCTATCTGCAAGGGTGTGGATTTCAAATGTCCCCACCGAGTTGAAATATACCGTCCAGTTGGAAGAAATCACATTATTATCAATATGTAAAAGCTCGAAATCGGTATTGTATATCCTGATATCCTCCATCAGTATATCCCCTCCCGGTAGTTACTGTAATAAGTGCAGATAATACTTATATTTTCACCCTCATTTGTGTGAGATGCACAAATGTGATTTTTCCCCGGAGCAAGCCAGAATTTGTTCAAAAAAGTGTCATCGGATATAAATTGAATGATATTTCCCCGTTTTGAACTTGTCACCCTTCGTTCCGATATATCTATGGTAATAATTTCGTCTTTAACCGTATCAGTCTCAAGTTTCAGACTTTGCCCGGTAGTATTGTTGAGAATCACAATTTCTCCTGCCGCATTGCCACCATCACCGCAGTTGTAAATTTTTATTACCGGTTCAACATTTATTTCGCCCATATTTTCAACAAATGCCTGTGTGGTTTTCTCTGTAAACACACACGGAAAAATTATATTTCCCTCCAGCAGGTCTTTTCTTTCAAACGCGGATATTTCGGTCGGCTCGGTATCGGTAAAATATACTCCGTCGGCTGTAAGGGTTAATATAAAATTCATAAACCCTCTGTTTCTTGAGCCTTCTTCAAAATCCACCTGACTGCAATATATCATTCTCTTTTTATTATCAAAATCCAGAACAAGTTTTCCCGGATCATGAAGAATTTTCATCATATTCTCTGCCCGTCCTTTGCCCTCCAGACTGATGTCACCGCTTATGATAATTGTTCTTGACTGAGTAACTGCCGACAACGTTTTTTGTCCGTCACGCCCGGCAAAAGTAACCGTGTTATATTTTTTCTGCGGATTTCCCAGACCGGAAAGGGCAGTAACCCTCACCGGCCCGGCACCGCTCAAAGACATTTCAACACTGCCCTGTGCATTTTCAAAAAAAAGTTTTTTATTCAAACAAGTGCCCCCTTTCTGATGATTTAAGGTCTTCTCATGGCGCTTATCGCCTGAACTTTTCTCGCTTCGCTGAGCTGTTCGCTTACCGTCTGCTTACTGCTGTAAAAATTATAGCTCGGGTTCGAATAAGTAATGCTTGAAGAACTTGAGAATGCATTCCCCGATGATATGGCAGAATTAATTTTTTCCGCAGATGAAATCACCATTTTCCTTACTTCTTCCATACAGGAATTTATGCTGTTTCTAAATCCGTCTCCAAAGGTTGCTCCGCCTGTTTTTCCATAAGCAAAAAATTCGTCTTTAAGCCCGTCAAATTCTGCTCTTATGGCATCCTCAATGCCAAAATAAATCTGCCCGGCGTTATGTGTAAGTGCATCTCCGACGCTGAAAATATCACGGATAATTTCATCTTTATAATTCATCAGATTGCCAA
This sequence comes from Clostridia bacterium, assembly GCA_045656205.1. GTDB lineage: Bacteria > Bacillota > Clostridia > RUG12999 > RUG12999 > RGIG7450. The sequence continues at coordinate 14,119 of JAZOQS010000064.1, forward strand.
GACTTGTATTTAAAAATTTTTCCTCCGCCTTTGCGACCGCGTCATAATAGCTTTGATAATTTTCCTCGGGCAGCATACTGCCGGAAGCCCCCTGCCACGCCGCAGTATTATCCAGTACAGCAATTTTTGAAGCAATTGACGTAACCGTCGAAATAATCTGTTTTGCAACAGAAGTAATTGAGTTGTATCCTGATTTTGCAAGTCTTGAAATTTTTGTAAGATTTGCTTTGAATCTTTTCATAGAAATGGTGTTTTTAGCCATAAATTACACCCCCTTTAAAAAAGCTGACCGACTGTCTGCGCAAATTCACGTTCCTTTTCTTCACGGCTTCTCTGGTCCGGAAGCTGCCATATTTTTTTAAGTTCATGGCATCTGTTTTTAACTTCTCTGTCCTTTATTTCAGACAAGTCAATACTTCTTATCTGCATAACCTCCGCAAGCTTACTGTCAGCATTAAGCCCTTTAAAAAGAGCTTTGAATTTATACCAGTGCATATCCTCAACCGATAAATCAATGCCATACTGACTCATAAACGCCGAAAAAATAAGGTCTGCATCATACAAAAAGCTGTAAACCGGTTTTTCTGCTAAACCGCCTTCTACTGTTTTTTTATCATTCCCACGGTAAAATTCCCGGCACGCTTTTATTGCTTTTTCCATACTGGACGGCATCTTTTTAAGGCAAACAGGCAGAATAACTGCCGGCTTGTCCTCATCTTTTATTCTGCCATCAGTTAAAACAGTTTCGAAAATTATCCATCTTTTAAAATCTGTATTAATCAGACATTCTTCTCCGTCAACAGTTACCCTGTCGGGCAGACGGTCGGTCAGTATACTAAACATTTTCGGTAAATACGCAGGTCTGCCAGCCGTCCTGGGTTGAAACGGTGCCAAACACCTTTTCACCTGCAGCATTAAGCGTCCCCGAATAGGTATATGTATATCCCGAATCCCCCTCTTTGTCGGGAATAAGCGTAAAATCACGTCTGACCGCACTGCACACACCATTTTCTTCACTGCTTAAATCAACCATCACAATGCTTCTCAGCGCCCCGTCGCCTACTTTTTCGCTGTTGAAAATGTCGGCAATATCGGCGTGAACCGCGTTATCTTTGAATAAATCAAAAGAAAAAACAAGAGAGGTTGTATAACCAACCACGTCATTTCTTTCAAAATCCTCGTCAACATACTGACGTTTATGTTCAATTGGATTTTTGTTTACCGATATCTCGGTAAATCCTGTCATTCTCGCAAAAATGACTTTGCCGTCAGCTGAAATTCCGTAAAACGGAATTTTTTCGCTTCTTTTAACAATGTTACTCATATCCTTACTCCTTTCTCGTAATAAACAAGAGTGAACTTCATATCATAAATACCCGCACCCACTTCCGTTTTGATAAGTGCAGGTCCTTCCGTAATGTCAATATACTGGGCAATTTTATCTCCACCCAGACAGGGCAGATTTCCTTTGGCGACCCACTCGGAGAATTCCCTGAAGATGCTGCCCGCCTGCCCTGTGAAATTTTCGCGCACCAGTAGCTTGAAATTATACTGCCCGAGCATATCTCCGGAAGTATATCTTTTTACAATCTGTTTGCCGCCGTCCGGCACTATCGCGGCACTACCCGACACGGGCGAAAGAAAATCTTCCCGCAGAGCGATGCCCGAAAATGCAGGACATTTCTTTAAAAAATCCACCATTTCTTTCATACTATCCCTCGCATATAAGCTTTATGTGACGCACATAACTTGTGCCTCTGCTGTTATCTCTGACACCGGTTACGGTAAGTGCATCAGGCGGACAATCCCCAAAATGACGTCCTATCGCAACCTTGTCCCCACAGTAAACATCCTGCGGATTTTTCACACTTACCCTGATGATGCTCTGCCCGGAATATTTTACTCCGCGAAAGCCCTCATTAATGGCTCTGCAGTAGTGAATCATTGCGTTTTTCAGAATAAAACTTTCCCATTTTCCGCTATCGCCGTCAAATCTGAATATTGTTATTTCCTGTTTTCCTCTCAGCATATCATTCACCTGCCCCGGCATACATAAGTCCGCTGTCAGCAAGATAAACCGCTACCGCGTCATATATGTTTTTTGACACATCTGCCCCCGAGTAGCTTACACTGTATCCGTCCGCATTTTCACTTGAAATTCCGAGTCTGCAATTATCAAGCCACAAAAGCTCCGCCACGTTGCAAACCGCAAGTTTTACGCTTTCTGTTCTGTCACCCGGATTTCTGCCGAAAATGAGTCCGTCCACATAGCTTTGCGCTTTTCTTATGTACTTTTTAAACTCAGAGGCCGGAATCAGTGTTCCCCTGTACTCATTGCTGTAATAATCATAATCTATTGTAATTGTCATATTTTCACCCCTTTATGGCAGATGCCGCAAAAATGCGGCACCTGCAAAAAAAGATTATCCCACTTTGATTTTTCTTAAAACACCTGCCGCACGGGTAGCTTTAAGTGCAACGGCTGAAATCATTTCAACCTCACCTTTTTTAACCGCACCCGGTTCAGCCATATTGGGAAGATATGTATTTACAATGTTGTTACCTTCGGGAGACACAGCGTGAACACCGTCAAGACCGATTCTTACGGCATAAAGTGATGTTTCGCCCTCATCGGAAACAGAAATAATAGGAGATTCGCTGCCTGCTCCCTGACCCGGTTTGTCGCCGAGAGAAATGATTGGAATACCTGCATATTTTGTAACAGGAGCGCCAAAAGCATCTGCCTCATTTGTTGAGAAATAACCGCTTCTTCTTGCAATACCGTTGATAACCGCCGCAAGTTTTCTGTTAACTAAAATTGCAGTAGGAGTACCATCAAGGGCGGACAGCATTTTGTCAAGCTCGTCCATGAAAAGATTGCCGTTAGCAGTGATGTTTGCAGAAGTTGAAAGGTCTATAGCCGCATCGGGAATATATTCTGTATTGCTGTCTTTAAGTGCAGTATCAATACCGTCAAAAGCATTGCCGCTGTCAGCATCACCGTTGATGAATGTGTCGGTGAAAAGTGCTTTTGTAGCTTTGATTTTCTGTGAAAGCTCAAACTGGATAAGATCCATAATCTGCTGTTCATCGCTCTGAAGAATTCTGTCCACTTCAAAAGAACCGCCAAAGGGTTTGAGTGTAACGGAATACTGAGTTGTTTTAGCCTCCTGAGCAGTATAGTCAGAACCGATACTTCTGAACGCTGCTGTGGGCAGAGTTGTCACCCTGTTATAAACATAAGTGAGAGATTTACCTCCCTGTGCTTTTGCGTTGTTGTCAAACAACATAAGGTCAAAAAGCGGGTCATGTCTGAATTCATCAATCACCTGCGCCGCAAGTTTACTGTCTGATAATGTCTGTGCATCTGAAAGTGTTAATGCCATAATAAATTACCTCCAAAAATTTTTAATTTTTTCCGAAAAGTTTCTGCCTGAGTTCATCTTCGGCAGAAACCTCTCTTTTTGCACTGCCCTGTCTCATTCCGGTTGCCGCCGGAGACAGGGGTTTTTCAAAAAGATACTCATTTTCACTGCGAATAATTTCAAGCTGTTTTTCAACCGATGCCGCATCCTGATTTTCAAGGTTCAAAAGAGCTCTTACCGCAGTGAGATTTTTTGCTCCCGAGCTTTTAATTAACATATCAACGGCGTGTCTGTTTTCAGCATCCGCCATCTTCAGTTTAAGCTGCTCAATCTCCTCTTTATAAACTTTTGCAGATTCTTCACCGATTTTTTCCATCTGCGAGCCCAGAGCATCATACTTATCCCTGCTTACATATCCGCCGTCTGCAAGATTTGCAAGTTTGAGCGGTGTTTCGCTCTGTTTGTTGTAGCTTTCGATTTTTTGTTTAAACACCTCAAAATCTTCGCCGAGAGCGTCTTTTAAAAAATCCATTTTCCCTCCGATAAATGCAAGAAGTTTATATCCCGTTCTGCAAGGGAATATGACGGTTTATATGTCCCGCCGCGACAAAAATTCAGTTAACTGATGAGCTGATTATACAATGTAAAATCAGCTACTACTATCATTATTTTTAAGTCCGCTTATAAGCTCTTCAAGCATACCGTTATCCCCGCTGTCAGCAGTATTTTTGGTAAACTTTTCAATCAGCACCCCCAGCGCGGACGCAATCTGGTTAATGGGTGCATTTTCAAGCTTCTCCCTGCTCGAAAGCTCGGACAAATACATGTCCACAACATCGCACAGTTTTCCCTGCAGTTCTTCTATATGAAGCCGCAGATTTTTCTGTTTCTTTTTCCTCATATACCGCCCCGGCTTTTAATTTCGTTTACCTTGCTCAGCGCCTGATTTTCCGTCATACCATAAACTCTGACAAAATATTCCGCACTGTCTATGAGACCGTGTTCAAGTTCTCTTATTGCTCTGTCCGACAGGGTCTGCGTATCTTCAATAATACTGTCATCAAAAAATACGCTTATTTCAGCATTTTCAAATCCACCCATTTCAAGCACTTTTGCCGCAAGCTCGCAGATAGCCTTTCTCAGTATAATTTCATGCTTTTTAACACTTCTGAAAAGCTCGTTTTTATCGCTCATAACCTCGGTAGCAGTTTTTAAAGCTCCATTTTCATAACTGTATCTGCCCGCACCAAGACCGCATTTTGCAGAAAGCAGGTCAAGATTTTTCTTAAGCGCTTTTTCATGAGGCTCGGCACGAAGTTCCATATTAATCTCTCTAAGTTCTCCCAGCGACTTGTCGCTCATAACATAAAACTCTGTGTCGTTATCATCAAAAATAGGCATTATACCATTGTCCGACCTCTGAATATGTGCCATCCCCGCTGGAATGAGTATTCTCTTTTTACCGAGTCTGAACTCGTTCTGATAACTGTCATACACCAGGTCAATCCCCTGCAGAACATCAAGTGCGTTTGCAAAAACCGATATGCCCATAGGGTTGTCCGGGTCAAAATTATTGACAACATTAGGAGTAATAATCTGGAACATAGGCTTGTCGCTGTCTGTAAAAAATTCTGCCGTAACTCCATCGGGCAGCTCCGTTTCCGTAAGTCCGCCGTTTTTCTTTTTTTCAAAGAGCTTGTTGACAATTTTGTACATGCCCTTTTCTTTCAGATGCATATTGAGGTATATATACCTTTTACCGCCAAGCACCTTTTCGCTCGCAAAAGCACATTCCGTTATCTCTCCGTTGTCCCACGAAAGAGGGTAAATCATATCCGCTCTGATATAATCTATCGCAACATCCCCCTCGTCATAATATTCCACAAATGCACCCGTTCCCATAGCGTAGGTTATCTCAACAAGACGGTTGCTTCGCACACGGAAATTGTTTTTGTCAAGGACAGACTGTAAAAACAAATCCGCCTCCTTGTCATAAGCACGGATGGTTGTCTTTTCGTTGAGTAGCAGGTCAGCCCAGTCCTCACACACCTTTTTGCTCATCCCCAGAGAATACCTGTTTCTCTTAACTGCACGTTTCCCGTTAAACTGACTGTACTGGTGAAAGCTGGGAACTTTCCCCGAATACCACTTGAGCCATAAGTTTATACAGTTGTAAAACTCACTGCTTATCAGTCCGTATCCCATTTCGGACAGTTTTTTTCGGATTGTATCCATGTTTTTTCTCCTTTCCGGCATTTTTTGTAAATATTTACCGACCTATAATACCCCCTGCCTAACTCCTACTACTATCAACACTTTTGTTCATTCTTGCAAATTTGCCATATTTTTCATAAATATTTGTCACATTTTATTGACAAAATGCGCATACTTGTATATAATTATAATATTATATTTATAAATACAAGGAGCAGGTGTTATTATGAAAACAACCGCTTTCAGAGGTGGAATTCATCCGCCTTATCAGAAATCACTTACAAACAGCTGTGAAACAGTTTTTTTAGACCCCGGTCAGTATGTGTACATACCACTTATCCAGCATATAGGCGCACCACTTAGCCCCATCGTTTCGGTGGGCGATGAGGTTCTGTGCGGTCAGAAAATCGGTGATGTTGACGCTTTCGTGTCCTCTCCCGTTCATTCCAGTGTGTCGGGAACGGTTAAAGAAATCAAAAAATATCTCCATTCAAACGGCACCATGGTGGATACAGTCGTTATTGAAAATGACTTTAAGTACAAAACCATCCCCCAGCAAAAGAAAAACTTCCGCAAAACCCCGTCGGATGAAATTCTCCACATCATCCGCGAGGCAGGTATTGTGGGAATGGGTGGCGCAGGCTTCCCTGCACATATAAAGCTCAACCCGCAAAAACCCATAGACTGCGTTATTATAAACGGTGCAGAATGTGAGCCCTATCTTTCTTCCGACCACCGCGCTATGGTTGAACAGCCGGAGGATCTCATCCGCGGACTTGAAATTGTTATGAAAACCGTCCGCGCAAAACAAGGTGTAATTGCAATTGAAGATAATAAACCCGATGCAATAAAACGTATTGGTGAGCTTATCGGCAAAAAACCAATTGATGTTGCAGTTCTTAAAACAAAATATCCTCAGGGTTCGGAAAAACATATTATAAAATCCGTCCTCGGCAGAACAGTTCCCTCGGGAAAACTCCCCGCTGATGTGGGTGTTGTGGTAACCAATGTGGACACAGCCATTTCAATCAAAAATGCTATGGAAACGGGCATGCCAATCATACGCCGCAGGGTTACCGTGTCAGGGCTTGGGATAAACAAACCCACCGTCTTTTCAGTACGCATCGGTACACCGTTTGAAGAAGTAATCGCTGCAGCAGAGGGTCTGACCGACGATGTTTTAAAAATCGTTAGTGGCGGCCCTATGACAGGCACACAGATTTTTGACACTTCCGTTCCCGTTATTAAAACCACTTCGGGAATTCTCGCACTTTCCTCAAAAGAAACTGCTCTTTTTGAAGAAGGTCCCTGCCTGAGATGCGGCAAATGCGTGAGCGTATGTCCTATGGGACTTTTGCCACTTAACATATCAAGAGCAGGCAGAACAAATGATTCTGACAGTGCTGTTAAATTAAACGCCGCCGACTGTGTAGAATGCGGCTGTTGTTCATACATCTGTCCTGCGCGCAGGAATTTGCTTGAAAGTATACGTCTCGCAAAAGCACAGGCACAGCTTCTTATGAGAAAAAAATAAGTCTGCACTTTTTATTTTGCAGACAGAAAGGCGGACTTTATGAAATTTGAATCTACAATAACTTCATCACCTCATATAAAACAAAGCGAAGGAACAGGTTCAGTAATGCTTGACGTTATAATAGCCCTTGTTCCCGCAGGCCTTGGTGCCCTGTTCTTTTTCGGCATTTCGGCACTGCTTGTAATTCTGACATCGGTTGTGAGCTGCATTCTCGCGGAATACATATGGTGCAGACTTATGAAAAAACCTACCTCAACCGGAGACCTTTCAGCAATAGTGACAGGCATTCTTCTTGCCTACTCACTCCCCCCTTCAACTCCCCTCTGGATTGTAGTGATAGGCGCATTCTTCTCAATTATAGTTGCCAAACAGCTTTTCGGCGGACTGGGTCATAACTTTATGAACCCTGCTCTTTGCGGCAGAGCCTTTATGCTTGCCTCCTGGCCGGCAGTTATGACAAAATGGACAGCACCATCGCTCTTCGGTGCAGATGCCGTAACATCCGCAACTCCTCTTGCCGCACTCAATGCCGGCAACCTTTCAGAACTACCTCCTCTTTCGGCAATGATTTTCGGCAACATCGGCGGATGTATTGGTGAAACTTCAGGCATCCTTATTCTTCTTGGCGGACTTTATCTTATCGTCCGCAAAGTAATTACCTGGCGCATCCCGGTATTTTATATTCTTACATCATTTGTACTCGGATTTGTGTTCTCGGGCGGCAGCCTTGCAGAAAATTTCACCGTTGGCGCAATGCACATTATGACGGGCGGACTTCTTTTAGGTGCAGTTTTTATGGCGACAGACTATACAACCTCCCCGGTTACACCGGTAGGCCACATTATTATGGGTGTTGGCTGCGGACTTTTAACCAGCCTTATCCGTATGGGCGGCGGCTATGCCGAAGGCGTTACATATGCAATTCTTGTTATGAACGCACTTACTCCTCTTATTGACAGGTATGTAAAACCACGTACCTTTGGTCACTTCGGTAAAAAGAAGGAGGCTGAAATCAATGGTTAAAAAAATAGTTAAACTGAGCGGCATACTTTGTGCCATAGCAGTTGTGACATCGCTTCTTCTTGCTCTCACAAACGAGCTTACCGCAGGAACAATCGCCCTGCGTCAGCAGGAAGCAAAAAGTGCGGCAATGATCTCGGTTCTTCCCGCAAAAAGTTACAATATGCTGAAAGCTGCTGACGACTATGAAGTTTACGCCGCTTTCAACGATTATGAAAAAGCGGGCTACACCATTTCCCTTTCGGAATACGGTTATGGCGGCGAAATCAAACTTATGATAGGTATTGATAAAAACTTCAGGGTAGCCGGTGTTTCCATCATAGAGATGTCTGAAACGGCAGGTCTGGGTGACAATGCAAAAAAACCTGAGTTCACCTCAATGTTTGCCGGCCTTGAAGAGAAAGAGATTGCACTTACAAACAGCGGTGGAAAAATCCACGCTATCTCAGGTGCAACAGTTACATCAACCGCAGTAACAAACGGCGTCCGCCGTGCAGTTGAAATTGCAAAGAAAACATCAACAGGGGGTAATTAAAATGGATAACAAATATTTAAAAACCGTTTTGAATGGCATTATAACCGAAAACCCTGTTCTTGTACTTTTGCTCGGTATGTGTCCCACCCTCGCGGTTACAACCTCGGTTAACAATGCAGTCGGCATGGGACTTGCAGTTACATTTGTTCTTACATGCTCAAACGTTGTAATTTCCCTGCTCCGCAAAATAATTCCGGATGAAATCCGTATCGCTTCGTTTGTTGTAATCATTGCAGGTTTTGTGTCTGTTGTTCAAATGCTTCTTGCGGCATATCTTCCCGATCTTAACGAAAGTCTGGGGGTTTTCATTCCACTTATAGTTGTTAACTGTATAATCCTTGCCAGAGCAGAAGCATTTGCTTCCAAAAACGGAGTGCTTCATTCAGCTCTTGACGGAATTGGTATGGGCGTGGGATTTACTCTCGCACTTGTTGCAATATCCACCGTGCGCGAGCTTCTTGCCAAAGGAAGTTTTTACGGGATTTCGCTTTTCGGCGAAAATTTCCCCGGAGCAAGCGTTATGACTATGGCTCCCGGCGGATTTTTGACTCTGGGCATTATAATTGCCCTTTTGGGAGTTTTGAAAAATCGCAGAAAGGACGGTGATTCCAAATGATTTTACACTTTATCGCTATCGCATTTACCGCAATGCTTGCTGAAAACTTTGTCCTTGTAAAATTTATGGGAATCTGCCCGTTTCTCGGTGTATCAAAAAAAATAACAACCGCTTTCGGTATGGGTATGGCAGTACTGTTTGTAATAGTGCTTTCATCAATTTTCACCTGGTTTGTTCAACTTGCACTCAACGCACTTGGTCTTCAGTATCTGCAGACCATCGCGTTTATTCTTGTAATCGCCTCCCTCGTTCAGTTTGTTGAAACAGTAATGAAAAAATATCTTCCCGCACTTTATAAATCCTTAGGAATTTATCTTCCTCTGATAACAACAAACTGCGCGGTTTTAGGTTCGGCAATTCTCATTCAGACCAATGGCTACAACCTTGCAGAAGCTATAGTATTTGCAATTTTCGCATCTCTCGGATTCACCCTTGCAATAGTAATTTTTGCAGGAATCAGAGAACGGCTTGAGGAAAGCGACATCCCCGAATTTATGAAAGGTCTTCCCATTTCACTGGTGTCCGCTTCCCTGCTTTCACTTGCATTTTTAGGTTTTCAGGGATTTAAATTTTAAGGAGGCATGGATATGAATATATATAACATCATCTGGGCTGTAGCAGTGCTTGGTGCACTGGGCCTTGTTTTTGGAATAGCACTTAGTCTTGCCTCTGTTTTCTTCCACGTTAAAGAGGATGAACGGGTTGAAAAAATCATAGAAATTCTGCCCGGAGCAAACTGTGGCGCCTGCGGATTTGCAGGTTGTGAATCTTTCGCAAAGGCTGTTGTCGAGGGAACTGCAAACCCCGGCGGATGTGCTCCCGGCGGAGAAAAGGCTGCAGAGAAAATATCTGAAGTCATCGGCAGAGAGGTAAGCTTTACAAAACAGGTTGCCCGCATAAAATGTGCAGGTGACTGCGAAAAAGCTCCTGCCAGATTTGAGTTCAGCGGACTTAACGATTGCCGCTCCGCAGCAAGACTTGGTGGCGGCAACAAAGCTTGCAGCTACGGTTGTTTGGGACTTGGCACTTGTATTTCAGTATGTTCGCAGAATGCAATTTCCATTGTAAACGGAATAGCAGTTGTTGACGAAAATCTTTGCGGCGGATGCGGCGCTTGCGTTGCTGTCTGCCCCAAAAAATTAATTGAAATTGTTCCGGCAGAATCAAAATATTTTGTTGCGTGCGCCTCAAAAAACACAGGTCTCGAAATGAAATCGCTCTGCTCGGCAGGTTGTATAGGATGCAAAATCTGTCAGAAAAACTGCCCCGAAGAAGCGATTGACGTTGAAAACAACCTTGCGGAAATTGTTCAGTTCAAATGCAAAAGTTGTGGCATCTGCGCAGAAAAATGCCCCAAGAAAATCATTAAAGAATATTAATTTTACACACCCGCTCCCGGCTTTACGTCCGGGAGCTTTTTTTATTTAAAAACCCTTGCAAAATCTGTCGGTTTGTTATATAATATAGGTTGGATTATTTTGATAGACAGAAGGTGCTGACGTGAATATAGGCCGAAAGATTAAAAGACTCAGACAGGAAAAAAATCTCACTCAGGATGAACTTGCACTTCGTTGCGAGCTGTCCAAGGGATTTATTTCCCAGCTTGAAAGGGATTTAACCTCCCCAAATTTGTCAACTCTTGCCGACATTTTAGAGTCGCTTGGCATAACGCTGAGTGAATTTTTCAGTGAAGATGTTGATGAAAAAATTGTTTTCAGCGAAAATGACTATTTTGAGGCAGAAAACGAAGAAATGGGCTATTCTGTCGAATGGATAATTCCCAATGCACAGAAAAACGAAATGGAACCCATAATGCTCACCTTAAAGCCGGGCGGTGCCTATAAAGAAGAAACCGCTCACAGCGGTGAGGAATTCGGCTATGTAATCTGCGGAAGCATTACTTTGCACCTTGGCGGCAAAAAATATAAAGCCAAAAAAGGTGAATGTTTCTGTTATAAACCAAACAACAACCACTACATTTCCAATAGCGGAAAAACGGTTGCAAAGATACTCTGGGTGTCTTCACCACCGTCATTTTAATATTCAGGAGAACTAAATGTTTAAGGAAATACTTCTTCCGGGCAGCGCCTTTACAAAACATGCAGTAAGTCTTGCTCTCCCGGTGTTTTTACAGAATTTTATAACCTTTGTCCTCGGTATGATGGACGTTATTCTGCTTCAGGGCAAGGGCGATGTTGCCGTTGCATCTGTAAGTATGGCAAACCAGGCATTCTTTTGCGTCAACCTTTTAATTTTCGGTATCGCAAGCGGAAGTTCGGTTCTGATATCTCAATTCCGCGGCGGAAAAGATTTGCCATCCATGCGCAAAGTCGTAATTATCGCAATGGGTGCTATGCTTATTCTGATGTTACCGCTTGTGACTTTCTTTACAGCCTTTCCCGAAACTGCACTTAAAATAATGACTTCCGAGGCGGAACTTGTTCATGCAGGCAAATCCTACGTAAGAATTGTCGCACCGTCATTTATTTTCAGCGGGATATCTTATGTTTTTGCATCTCTTTTAAGATGTACTGACAGACCAAGACAACCTCTTGCGGCAAGTGTAACCGCAATAACCATAAACACAACATTAAACTACATACTGATCTACGGAAAACTGGGACTTCCCGAAATGGGTATTAACGGTGCAGCAATTGCAACAGTTATCTCCAGAGTAATCGAAACACTTTTAATCCTCTCCTTTGTCTATATGAGCAAAGACAGGGAAGCAAAAGTAACCCCTCGCGACCTGAATGGTTTTTCAACCGCACATATCAGGAAATTTTTTGTAATATCACTCCCCATCATCATCAGCGAATTTTCGTGGGGACTTTGCAATACTGCATACTCTGCCATTTACGGCAGAATGGGAACAGCTACGGTGGCTGCCATGAGCGTTGCGAATGTTATCTATCAGGCATTTGCTACTCTCCCCAACAGCATCGGCTATACTTCGGCAATCATTCTCGGTCATCTTCTGGGTGCAGAGAAATTTGATGAAGCCAAAAACCGCGCACACACACTTTCAGTTTATTCCATACTGCTGGGTATGGTAATGGGCGGAGTAATGATTGTTTGCGCTCCATTCTTCACCGGAACACTTTTTGGTGCTCTGAGCGTTGAGGTAACATCTCTTGCAATATCTTTTATTGTGGTTTTTGCTTGTTACCTTCCTCTGCAAACCTACCTGTTCACAATGATATCGGGAATCCTCCGAAGTGGCGGAGACACCACTTTCGGTGCCTTCTTGGACCTTCTCCCAATGGTATTCATCGGTATTCCTGCCGGAATAATTTTCGGCATTGTTTTAAAGCTTAACCCCGTTTTTGTGGTTGCCCTTATGTATACAGACGGTATTGTAAAAGGTATTGTCGGATTTTTCCGGGTAATGAGATATAAATGGGTCAGAAAAATAGAATCAGCAAAATAGGTGATTAAATGTATTTCAAAAGCATAACACTTCAGGGTTTTAAATCTTTTGCAGACAAAACCGTCCTTGACTTCAAGGGCGGTGTCACTGCTATTGTCGGACCTAACGGAAGCGGCAAAAGTAACATTTCCGATGCAATCCGCTGGGTAATGGGCGAAATGAGCGCTAAATCTCTCCGTGGTTCCAAAATGGAAGATGTTATTTTCTGCGGAAGTGAAAAGCGTAAACCTCTCGGATTTGCAGAAGTTACCATTACCATGGATAACTCGGACAAGTCTCTTAAACTTGATTTTGACGAGGTAAGCGTTACCCGCCGTGTTTACCGTAGCGGCGAAAGTGAATATTACATAAACAAAGCGGCCTGCAGACTCAAAGATATCCACGAGCTTTTTATGGACACAGGTCTGGGCAAGGACGGTTATTCAATTATCGGTCAGGGTAAAATTGACGCTATCTTAAGTGCAAAATCGGACGAACGCCGTCACGTTTTTGACGAAGCGGCTGGTATATCCAAATTCCGTTACCGTAAGATTGAAGCCGAACGCAAACTTGAAACCACAAATGACAATCTGCTCCGCGCAAATGATATTATTGCAGAGCTTGAGTCACAGCTTGAGCCTCTTAAAAAACAGGCAGAAAAAGCCAAGGAATATCTTGAACTGCGCGAAATACTCAAGAAAAACGAAATCAACCTCTGGCTGATTGACATAGATAAAAATAAAGAACTTTTATCCGTCGCAAAAAAAGACCATAACATTGTTGCAGAAAACATTGCTTCCCTTGAAGAAAGCATAAAGTCAACAGAAGAGAAACTCGCTCAGCTTAAAGAACAGAGCCGCAAAAACGACTCGGCTATTGATGCACTCCGCGCAGAAATTTTCAGAAAGCGCGAAGAAATCACAAAATCGGAAAGCGAAGCTGAAATTATAAAATCAAACGTTGAACATTCATCTCAGGATGCGCTTCGCATTTCGGGTGAAATTGACCTGCTTAAAAATCAGCTCTCCGAGCTTAACCAGTCTCTTGAAGAAAAAACTGCTCAGCACCTTGAGTTCACCGCCCGCTATGACAAGGCTAAAGAAAAAGTGGCGCTCTGCCGCTCAAAACTTGCTGAAATTTCAGGTAAAATCAGCGCCGCAAGAGAGGGCGCATCAACCGCTGACGCGGATTCCGATTCAATAAACCAGCAACTTTTCGACCTTGGCGCACAGGTAGCGGCTAAAAAGCAGCTTGTTATGTCGCAGGCGGACCGTATTGCCGAGCTTAAAAAAGAACTTGACGACGCAAATAAAAAATATGCGGAGAAAAAGGAAGTTTCCGATATGCTCAAAGGCAAATCTTCCCGCCTTGCAGACCGGATGTCATCTCTCCAGCAAACATTTGATTCCGCCAAGACTCTTGCAGAAAAAACTGCAGGGCAGCTGGAAAACTTTAAAAACGAAATATCGCAGGACGAAACCCGTCTTGCTACTTTAGAAAACCGCAAAAAAATCCTCACCGACCTTGAAAATAACTTTGACGGGTTTGCAGGCAGTGTAAAAGCTGTTATGAAATCCCATCAGGCAGGTGAACTTAAAGGAAGTAAAATTTTCGGTCCCGTATCATCTCTTATCAATACGGACGGAAAATATGTCCACGCCATAGAGGCAGCTCTTGGTGCGGCAAACAACCATATTGTCACACAGACCGAGGAGGATGCCAAATCCGCAATCGCATACCTTAAAAAATCCTCAGGAGGCAGAGCAACTTTTCTGCCCATGTCGGCAATGAACCCCAAACCCTTTGAGGATAAAGGCGTATCCTCCATGAAAGGCTACATTGGCATAGCATCAGACCTTGCATCCTTCGACAAAAAATTCTCCCCAGTAATAGAACATCTTCTGGGCAGAGTGGTTGTTGCCGAAAACATAGATGCGGCAGTTGATATAGCAAAAAAACATTCATACTCTTTTAAAATAGTGACACTTCAGGGTGACACTGTAAACGCAGGCGGCAGTATCTCGGGCGGCAGCGTTTCAAAATCGGGCAGTCTGTCCAGACGTGACGAGATTGAAACCATCTCCTCACAGATTGTTACTCTTGAAAAAGAACTCAAAGAAAAACGTAGCAAGCTCGAAAGTATCATTTCCTCATCGGAAAAAGCTCAGGCAGAGCAGGAAAGTGCTTCAAGGCTTTTATGGGATACCCGTCGTGAGCTGGCAGAACATTCTGCTGCTGTGAAGCACACACAGGAAGCTCTTGATGAATCTGAAAATCATCTCAAAATATTAAAAGTTGCCCTTGACGATGCCGAGAGAATAAAATCAGATGCAGAGGCTTTTGAAAAAACAGTTGCCGAAACATCCGCATCGCTCAACTTAAAACTTGAAGAAAATGCAAAACAGCGCAGCGGCGCAGAATCCACCTTAACCGCACTTCAGGATGAATTCACAGCCCAGACGGAACTGCTCAACCAGCTCACCGCAAACGCAGTTTCCACCGAAAAGGATGTTGAAATGTGTTCTGCACTGCTCAGCAGTGTGAAAGCAGAAATTGCTTCCGCTACGGCACTTGTTTCGCAGAAAACAGCATCAATTGAAGAATGCAGTAAAAACAGTGGTGCGCTTCTTGAAAAAGCTGAAGAATTAAAATCCCGCGCACAGTCTCTCCGCGAGGAAATAGCAAAAGACGAAAAAACTCTCGAGGACTTAAGCGGCCTTAAAGAAAACAGCAACACAGCCATTGACGATGCACAGGCACTTTTAAAATCGCATAACGAAACCGCTTTTAGACTTCAGGGCGAAGAGGGAAGACTTATGTCCCGCGTGACAAAGCTTGAATCGGAAAGCGAAAATATCCTGGCTCGTCTCTGGGAGGGATATGAGCTTACATATTCAACCGCACTTCCCTACCGTGATGAAAATGTGGATTATTCTGCTTTGCAGAAAGATGTTGCATCCCTTAAAAATAAAATGCGCTCAATGGGTAATATTAACATTGGTGCTATTGAGGACTATAAAAACACAAAAGAACGGTATGATTTCCTGACCGAACAACGCGAAGACATTTTAAAAGCAAAATCTCAGCTTGAACAGCTTATTGAAGAAATGGTCAAAGTAATGACCGAAATGTTCAAACAGAATTTTGAAGTGCTGAGCAAAAATTTCTCGGAAACTTTCCGCGAGCTTTTTGGCGGCGGACGGGCATCACTCTCCCTTTCAACGCCTGATGATATTTTAGAAAGCGGTGTCGAAATTGAGGTTCAGCCTCCGGGCAAAAACCTCCAGAGTATAACACTTCTGTCGGGTGGAGAAAAAGCATTTACCGCAATTGCACTTATTTTCTCAATCCTTAAAATCTCGCCAACTCATTTCTGCATCTTTGACGAAATCGAGGCGGCGCTTGACGATGTAAACGTGTTCAGATTTGCAGAATTTTTGCGCAAACTTTCCAAAAAAACACAGTTTATCGTTATTACACACCGTAAAGGTACAATGGAATCCGCCGATACTCTCTATGGCGTAACCATGCAGGAAAAAGGTATCACACGCCTGCTTTCCCTTGAACTTGATAAAATTTAACGAGGTAAATCAAATGGCATTTTTCGATAAGTTAAAACAAAGTCTTACAAAGACAAAAAATTCTTTTACAGAAAAAATTGACAGTGTCTTAAGTGCATTCCACAAGGTGGATGAAGACCTTATGGAAGAACTTGAGGAAGCGCTTATCTGTGCCGATGTAGGCGCAGTAACATCCATGGAAATTATTGACCGTCTGCGCGACAAGGTCAAAGAGGACCGCATAGCTGAGGTCTCCGAAGTAAAAAATGCACTCGCAGACATTATTTCGGATATGATGACCAAAGAAACGGAAGAACCCTCTTCGGCTAAAGAGCTTATTCTGGTTATTGGTGTAAACGGCGCAGGTAAAACCACCTCTGCCGCAAAGCTTGCTTACAGATTTAAAGAAGAAGGTAAATCTGTTCTTCTTGCCGCTGCCGACACATTCCGTGCAGCTGCAATAGACCAGCTTCAGGTCTGGGCGGACAGATGCGGTGTTGACCTTATAAAGCAGGCAGAAGGGTCCGACCCTGCAGCAGTTGTTTTTGATGCACTTGCAGCAGCAAAAAGCCGCGGCACCGACGTGCTTATAGTAGATACTGCCGGCAGACTCCATAACAAGAAAAATCTTATGGAAGAGCTTCGCAAAATTCTTCGTATAGCTTCGGAAAAATTCCCCGAAGCCAAAAAAGAAGTTCTTTTGGTTTTAGATGCGGGTGCAGGTCAGAATGCACTTTCACAGGCAAAGCTTTTCGGTGAGCTTGGTGAAATTACCGGCATAATACTCACAAAGCTTGACGGTACAGCCAAAGGCGGCGTTATTATCGGAATAAGCAGTGAACAGCAAATTCCCGTTAAATATATCGGTCTTGGCGAAAGCATTGATTCTCTTGAAAGATTCAAACCGGACGAGTTCGCAAAAGCACTTTTTGAATAGGCGGTGTTAATATGACAAAACAAAAGAAAAAAGATTATATCGGCTCTGTTAAAATCAAACACAAAGGTCTCTGGATTACACTTCTCGTCCTTTTTCTTTTAGGATGTGCAGCAATTGCAGGTGTAAATATTTATGCAAACGCCTTAAATATTACAGAAATTGGCGAAAAATACCTTTCCACTTATATTAAGGACATAAAACTTGGTGCGCTCTGCTATGCTGTTGCGTTTATTTTCAGCATGATATGTTTCTCGGCGACCAGCTTTATAATTAAACGCAATTTGTTAAAATGGGAAAATTCAGCAACATTCCTCACCTCAAAAACCGGATTTTTGGGGCTGAATGCAACTCTCTCATTTATAATAACCTGCGCTCTTCCCTACAATCTCCCCCGACTTATAATGATGGCTGCAAATCCGACTTGGTTTATTCATGCTGACCCGGTTTTCGGGAAAAATGTGGGATACTATGTTTTCCAAAGACCGCTGTTTGTTGAGATTTCAAATTGGTCATTTATGTTTCTTGCCCTTGTTCTTATATACATGCTCACTGTGTATTTTATGTTTTATGCAAGAAACGGTGCCGGCGGATTTAAAGTATTTTTAAAACAGCCTCAGATAGTGGGCCATGTTGGTCTTGTTATCCTCTCTATTTACATTTTAACTGCCGTTTCCGCAGGTTTCTCCTCGGAATATATGCTTCTTGACAACACTCTCACAAAATCTGGCGGCGGATTTACTGATGTGATGGTGTGGGCAAACTTCTATAAATTCCTCCCCTTCCTGGTAGGAATCATTGTGATAACCGCAATTGTATTATTAATAAAAAAACGACCCGTTCAGCTTATTTATACATTGCTTTCCTACCCTGCGGTATGGATTCTTATTACAGTTTATGCCCTCGGAGTTCAGTCTTTTTATGTAAGCCCCAACAAAGCAACAATTGAAAGACCCTACATAAAATATCGCATTGAGGGAACAACTCAGGCATACGGGCTTGACGCTGTGGACGAAAAAACTTTCTCCCCCGATGGCAAAATAACTGCTGAAACCGTTTCAGCCAATTTGGAGCAAATTGAAAATATTATTGTTACAGATGAGCAAAGCGCTCTTAATATGTTAAACCAGCTTCCCGATTCAAAACAGTTCTATCTGTTTAAGGATGCTGACCTTGTTCCCACAACCTCTCGTGACAATCTGTCTGCAAAATATTCTTCTGCAAGAGAAATTTTCCTCCCTGCAGAAAACAAAACCTTAAATGAATACAACAACAGAAAAATGAGATATACCCACGGGTTTGGTGTTGGCAAAGTCGCTTCCGCCGCTCCCGAAACCCATGTAATATATGACAGTAACCAGGCTCCCGGCTCACAGCCGAGAATTTATTTTGGCGAAAGCGAAAAGGATTTCAAAAAAGATTATATAATCACAGGCACCTCTCTCGGTGAGTTTGACGGATTCAAAGATAACGGAAGCTATGTTTATGACGGCCCTGCCGGAGTAAAACTGAATCTTTTCAGTCGCATTTTATATGCTTTCAGATATCAGGACCCCTCCATTCTCTTCTCGGGCAATATAACGGAAGATTCAAAAATTCTCTTCAACAGAAATGTTATTGAGCGTGCAAAAATCGCGTTGCCATTCCTTTCGTTTGACAATGACCCCTACCTTGTAGAAGCGTCTGACGGAAGCCTGAAATGGATTCTGGACGGATATACAACAACCAACAATTATCCCTATGCAGTAAAACTTTATAATATTGACGAAGACTTTGGCACAAACTACATCCGCAACTCGGTGAAAGTAACTGTCGATGCCTATACAGGCGAAGTCCTTGCTTATATTACCGACTGGGATGACCCCATCATAAGAACAGTAAGCAATATCTATCCCGAAGCATTCCTCACAGGTCCGCTTCCCGAAGAAATTGCTTCACACCTGAAATATCCGAAAACGCTGTTTGAAATGCAGTCAAACATTTATAAAACTTACCATGACACAAATCCGGCAGAGTTTTATACTGGCGAAAACGCCTGGGAATATGCAATGAGTAAATCGGGCGAATCTTCAACCGTAAAAAGTCTTACTCCCTATTATCAGACTTTAATAAATGATGCCGGCACAAAAGAACTTGTTTTGATTGCTCCATTTACCCCGGCAGGAAATTCAGAAAATCTGACTTCTCTTCTGATTGCATCATCAGGCTCGGAAAATTACGGAAAACTTTCGCTCTACACTTTCCCGAAAAACACCCGTATTTCCGGCACAATGCAGATTGAAAGCCGTATTGAAGCTGACAAAGTTATAGCCGAAGAAATTGAACTTTTAAAATCTGAAGGTTCCGTCATATACGGTCCTCTTACCGTACTTCCGGTTATGGATACTATTTGCTATATAAAACCCGTATATGTTAACAATGGCTCACTTCAGCTCAAACGTGTTATGGTAATCTGCGGCGAAACCATCGCGATGGATGTCAGTTTGCCTGCTGCTTTCCGTAAACTTGCTTCTCTCAGCCCCAAATCAGACTATTCTTTCCTCCCTTCGGCAAATGAGCCTGAAGAGGAAGAAACAACAACAGACCAGTACAATTCCCTTGTTGTTTCCGCACTTGATAAATACAGTGAGGCAAAACAGTTCCAGGCAGAGGGTGACTGGGTTAACTACGGTAAAGCAATGGAAGATTTTGAATATATTTTAGATGAAATACGCTATGATATAAATTATCCG
>JAZOQS010000065.1:0-8845 GCA_045656205.1 Clostridia bacterium
AGCGGTTTAATATGGTAAAATCCTTTAACGAAGGTATGTGCGACATATTCCTGGTGTCACTGCGCGCCGGCGGAACGGGGCTTAACCTCACAGGAGCGGATATGGTAATCCACTATGACCCGTGGTGGAATCCGGCGGTGGAAAATCAGGCTACTGACCGTGCTCACCGTATAGGACAGACCAAAGTTGTTCAGGTGACAAAGCTTATTGCGTCAGGAACCATAGAAGAAAAAATCTGTGAGCTTAAAAAACTTAAACAGGAAATGGTGGACAGTGTACTTGAAACGGGTGAAACAATGCTGTCATCCCTTTCCTATGAAGAAATTAAATGGTTATTTAATGATTAACTGTTGCATTTATTAAAAAAATGTGTTAAAATAAATGTTGCAATCTCAGCCTGTGAAATTTCGCAGGCTGACATTGGCCGTACTATCCGGGGAGTTAGCGGTGCCCTGTACTTGCAATCCGCTATAGCAAGGGGGAATTCCTTTTTTGAGGGTTATTCTGGGTGCAGTCGGTCATATTTTGTTGGTGTTGATGAGCAGGTCCTGCGCAATAAAGCGCCGTGAACCTCGTCAGGCGGGGAACCGAGCAGCGATAAGCGGTTTTGCTTTATGTGCCGTGGGGATGCCGGCTCTGAGTCGCAAAGTATGATACGGGCAACCGGGATAATTCGATATTAAGGTGTACGGCTTTACTTATAAATAAGGGAGGGAAAAGCATGGCATATCAGGCACTGTACAGAAGAAGCAGACCAACTACTTTTGATGATGTGGTAGGTCAGCAGCATATATCTCAGACGCTTAAAAACGAAATAGTTTCGGGACGCCTTGCCCATGCTTACCTCTTTACAGGTATTCGCGGAACAGGTAAAACATCCACGGCGAAAATTTTCAGCCGTGCCATAAACTGCCTCAACAATAAAGATGGCAATCCCTGCAACGAATGTGAGGTTTGCAAAGGCATTTTAGACGGCAGCATTATGGATGTTACCGAGATGGACGCGGCATCAAACAACGGTGTGGACAACATCCGTGACCTTAGAGAGGATGTTATTTATACCGCTTCTGTTACAAAATACAAAGTTTATATTATAGACGAGGTTCATATGCTTTCGGCAGGTGCATTCAACGCACTTTTAAAGACACTTGAAGAACCGCCCGAGCATGTAATTTTTATCCTTGCCACAACAGAGGTTCACAAACTTCCGGCAACAATTTTGTCCAGATGTCAGCGTTTTGACTTTCGCTCGATAACTCAGGATGATATAAAAAACCATCTTTTCCGACTTGCAGGTCAGGATGGAATTTCCATTGATGATGATGCTATGGATGTTATCGCAAGCATGGGAGATGGCTCCATGCGTGATGCCATAAGTATTCTTGACAGATGCATCGCTTTCGGACAAAAAGAGCTTTCATATAAAGATGTGATTAACATACTTGGCGCACCGGACATTGCACTTTGCGGCCGAATTATGACCGATATTGCAAAAGGTGATGCATATGACGCTGTAACTGCCCTTGGAGAGGGAGCTCAGGAGGGCAGAAGCCCTGTAAGAATTCTGGACGGGCTTATGAAGCTTACCAGAGATATGATAATGGCAAAGCTTTCTCCCGACGGTGCAAGCACCGTTGCAAAGGAAACCGGTGAAGCTTTTACCTATGAAAAACTGGTAAACTGCGTGAAAATTTTCTCAGAAACATCTCAGAATATGAAATTTTCACCGTCCCCGAGAATAATTCTCGAAACGGGAATATTGAAACTCTGTATGCCCATATACGATAATTCTGCCGAAGCAATGGCGGACAGGCTTGCCGCACTTGAGCAGAAAATGGAAAAAGGTGTTCCGGTGGTGGCTGTGCCCACAGAAAGTAAGCCGAAAACAGCTCCACAGCCTAAACCTGCTGAAAATAAAAAAATCCGGTTCAGCGGCAAATATAAGGATATGTGGAAACAAATTATTGATGAAATCAAAAATACAAACCCCGGGCTCCCCGGATTTTTGAGCAAGCTTGAACCTGCAGGTGAGGGGGATGTGTTTATGCTTGTTGCGGCAAATGAAGAGGGTGCAAATGCGCTGAACTTTGTCAGCAACGAAAGATTTAAAGAGGTTATACTGTCATCAGTTGAAAAGGTGTGCGGAACGCGGCCTAACAGAATAGTTTTTGAACAGAATGTGACAGCTGAACAGACAGGTAAACTGATAGAAAAAATTAAAAATTTCGATTTTGTCGAAATATATGAATAAATATGAGGTGATTAAATGGCTGCGAATAAATTTGCAGGATTTCCGGGTGGCGGAAATATGAACAATATGTTAAAGCAGGCGCAGAAAATGCAGGAGCAGATGCTTAAAGCACAGCAGGAGATAGAAGAAACTCAGGTTGAAGCTTCTTCCGGTGGCGGAATGGTAACTGTAAAAGCGACAGGTAAAAAGGAAATTCTTGAAATCAACATCAAACCCGAGGCAGTAGACCCGGACGATGTTGAAATGCTTCAGGACCTTATAATGGTTGCAGTAAACGATGCACTTTCCAAAGCAGATGCGCTCACACAGGAAAAAATGGGCGCACTTACCGGCGGAATGAGCATTCCGGGACTTTTTTAACACATAAAACCAAAAACGGATATGTAAATTTTTACATATCCGTTTTATTATTCATTTTGTATCTGTACTGCAAGGGTGTTATTCCGAATTCATTCCTGAAAAGTGCTATAAAATAACTTGTGTCATTAAAGCCTACGTTAAGTGCAATTTCGGTTATGGGTAAATCGGTGGTTGCCAGTAGTTTTTTTGAATCAATTAATTTTAACTGATTGCAATAAGCGCGGATTGTCATCCCGTTTTCTTTTTTGAACAGATGACTGATGTGGGACTTGCTCCTGCCGAAATGCTTTGCCAGATCGGAAAGACTTACGTTGGTGTGATATTCATTCAAAAACTGCAATATAAGACTGTATTCGCTGCCGTTTAATCTTGAATGCTCCATCAATAATTGCTCTAACATAATACAAAGAGGCGGAATAACTGCGTCAAGCAGATTAACAGGTATTTCTTTGCTGAGAACAGATTTCCACAAACGGTAATTTAAAATATCAGTATCTTCAGATTTTTTCTGTCTGTACCCACTTACTGCAACATAGCCGACAACATCATTTGATTTGCATATGGGATAAATATATTCGCAAACCCCTGCATGACATATGTTCATGAAGGGATGACCTTTTATGCACTTGCTCAGAATATCTCTTTGATTGAGTCTGCATTTGTTGTGATTTACGCTTTTTGCCATAACACAATATACATTTGTATGGCTGTTGAAGGGAAGAAGCATTGAAACTATACCCTGCGGCAGATAATCAAAAACATTCTGCTCATAGTGAATGGATACGTTTAATTTGCAGTTGCCATTTAAATATTTAAGATAAGAAATTATGCTTGTGATAAGATTATCCATAACATTTTGCTCTTTCTTTATATTTTTTCGCAATAGTTTTATAGAAAAACAATTAAAATATAATATAATTATAGTATAAATGAAAATATATGTCAATAAGAGAGGG
Source organism: Clostridia bacterium (assembly GCA_045656205.1). Classification (GTDB taxonomy): domain Bacteria; phylum Bacillota; class Clostridia; order RUG12999; family RUG12999; genus RGIG7450. The sequence continues at coordinate 3,568 of JAZOQS010000065.1, forward strand.
GTATAGCCTTGCTGAAGAAAAAAATTATTGATTGTGATTTATGTATAGTCGGAGGGGGAATGGCAGGTCTCACGGCTGCGATTTCTGCTGCCAGAGAGGGTGTAAAAGTAGTTCTTATGCACGAAAGACCGGTTCTTGGCGGAAACGCGTCCTCTGAAATACGTATGTGGATATGCGGCGCAAGAGGAAAAAACAACCACGAGACGGGTATTTTAGAAGAAATTGCACTTGAAAATCTATACCGCAACCCGACAAAAAGTTATGCGATCTGGGATACAGTTCTCTATGATTTTGTCCGCAGAGAGAAAAATATAACACTGCTTTTGAACTGTACCTGTATGGATGCATCGGTTGAAAAGGGCGATTTTGCGTATGGCAGAAATACAAAAATCAAAAGTGTTACCGGTTATCAGATGACAACTCAGTCTTTTTATGAAATCCGAGCAAGTTATTTTTGCGACAGCTCGGGAGACAGTATCCTTGCGCCTCTTTGTGATGCGGAGTTCCGTCTCGGCCGCGAGGCGTCCGGTGAATTCGGAGAAGATACAGAAATTCAGACTTCTGATGATATGACAATGGGAATGTCCTGCCTCATTCAGGGACGGGAAACCACACGCGATATAAAATTCACTCCTCCAAGCTGGAGTGCACCGCTTACTGAAAAAGATTTTGAAAACAGAAATCCTGATATATATAATGATATGGAAAACTTCTGGTATCTTGAACTGGGCGGAAACAGAAATACCATTGATGATACGGAAGAACTGCGTGATGAGCTTGTTTCTATTGCGGCAGGAACGTGGGATTATGTGAAAAATTCAGGAAAATTCAATTCTTCAAAATGGGATCTGGACTTCCTGGGATTTTTACCGGGAAAAAGAGAGTCGCGCAGAATGTGCGGCGAGTATATGATTACTCAGAGAGATGTCAGCGACGGAAAAGTTTTTGAAGATGAAATTGCATACGGCGGCTGGCCTATTGACGACCACTTCCCCGGAGGATTTTACCACAGAGGAGTTCCCAACACAGACGTTCAGACTCCTGCACCATATTCCTTGCCTTACCGTGCACTTTATTCGAAAAATGTAGAAAATCTGTTTTTTGCGGGACGAAATATCAGTATGACGCATATGGCAATGAGCAGTATCCGCGTTATGGCAACCTGCGCACTTTTAGGTGAAGCTGTGGGAAAAGCGGTGTCAATTGCGGTTAAGAACGAATTTACTCCCCACGATGTATATTTAAATAAAATTGATGTGCTGCAGGAACTTCTTATGAATGAAGACTGCTTCCTGCCCTCAAAAACAAGAAAAATATCTTCGCTGTGCACAAATGCCGGTCTTAACATTAAAAATGATGTTATAAGAAATGGTCAGGACAGACCGCACACTATTTATGGTACCGACGGAGAAAACTGTTCATATTCTGCAAAAGCAAATGAAGAGATAAGCTACAGCTTTGAAAAAACAAATGTGTCAACAGTACACATTGTTTTCTGCAGTGACATAAACCGCGAAACTTTGCCCGGTTCTGAGTGTGAAAGAATTCATACAATGCGCGCTAATCAGCGTCTTGACAGTCCGCAGATGTATATGCCCAAGACCTTGTGCAGAGAATTTAAGGTTGTTGGTGAACTTAGCGGAGAACAGTTTGAAATTTTACATATTTCAGACAACAGAAAACGTTCTTACCACCTGAATGTGGAAAAAGTTTTTGATAAACTGACATTAATTCCGATTGACAGTTGGGGAGATAAAGAAAAAATTCCGGTAGTTTCATTCGATTTCAATTAAAAAATAAAGGCTGAACAATTAATTTTGTTCAGCCTTTTTATATGGTTAACAAAAACAGCGTTATGTGAATATCATAATAACAAAGGACGGGTGATGGGATGAAAAGACGCGGAGGAGCTTCGGGGCTTTTGATAATAGGTGTCGGATTAAGTGTGATTATTACCGTATGTATGCCATCCTCGTGGCTTGTTTTTCTGCTTGGCATACTGCTTATATGGGCAGGATTTGGTCTGGTATGTAAATAGGAAAGGAGTTATAAAATGAAGGTGGTTGTTATTAAAATGCCCAAATGTCTGTGCGGCATTGTAAAATCAATTTTCAGAATGTAGTATGACAAAACTATTAAAATTCAGCGTAAAAACGGTTCTTCAGGATACAGATGGTGAACATATGGACTATGGAGTTCAGATGTCCGGGGCAAATCTTGAGTGGCACGAAAGTATGGGAGAGGGAATTAAAATCGGGATTGTTGATTCCGGCATTGACCTCCGCCATCCCGACCTTGTCGGCAGAGTAAAAAAATACGCCAATTTTACATCGGGCGACATAACAAATGTAACTGACGAAAACGGTCACGGAACACATGTAGCAGGGATTATGGCGGCTAATAAAAACGGGGCAGGCATAGTGGGGGTTGCACCAATGGCAAGTCTGTATGTTGCCAAAGCATTTGGGAAAAACGGCACGGCGGATGACAAAGCGGTTGCCGAGAGTTTGGAATGGCTGATAGCAAATAAGGTTAATATAATCAATATGTCCTTTTCGGCAAATGTTGAGCCTACATATTATAATCAGATAAAAAAAGCATATGACAAAGGAATTATAATCATCTGCGCCGCCGGAAACAGCGGAAATTTGAAAAAAAGGGAACAGGGGTTCCCTGCAAGATACCCGGAAGCGATTTCTGTTGCAGCGGTGGATATGAAAGGTAAAGTGTCGGACTTTTCATCCAAAAATGTAAATGCGGATATTGCTGCGGCGGGAACTGAGATTTTGTCCTGCTATCCGGGAGGGAAATATGCCCGTTTTTCCGGAACATCAATGGCAGCCCCGATTATATCGGGAGCCGCCGCAATCCTCCAGCGTAAAGCAAAAAACCGTATGGGCAGATTTTTAACGCCCGATGAAATGAAAACCGTCCTTTGTATGCATTGTCAGGATGTTGGCAAAAAAGGACCGGACTCTGCCGCAGGCTGCGGACTTTTCAGTTTTGGAAGAATAGTAAGAGATAAAAGGGTAATCGGCGTGTAGCCGATTATCTTTTTTAAAGTTTTTTATGCCGTTGTGACACTGTTTTTCATTGTGATTTTGCTCATTTTTCTGCACTCCTGATTCTGTAAATTTCCGTCAAAAATCAGGTGTTCAGCTGACAAAAAGAAAAAAACACTGAAATCCTTCTGGAAGTCAGTGTTTTCCTTGCTTTTGGTACACCATCAGACGAAGGCGTGATGAGGCAATCCTGTGAATTGCATCATAGCCGGAGAGTCCCGCGCAAAGAAGCCAAGCCAAAGGCGACGGCTGATTTGTTATTTCCGTTTGCACAAAGAAAAAGAGATGCACAAACTTGTACATCTCTTATGTTGTGGTACACCATCAGGGACACAGTCGCTTCGCGCCTTACCTGCTCGCCCACCGCTCCGCACTGCTCACGGTACCCGTCTCACACCAAAAAGCTAAAAAAATTGCCCCCGGCAACTTTTTCTAAACGCTTTTTGCCCTCTCAGGCTTCGAGTCCCTCCAATAAAATAAAAAAACAGAACCAGACGCCTTCGGTGCTTAGTTCTGCTTTTGGTACACCGTTTTGTTTAATACACAAAAGCTGTTTTCAATGTCTGACAACAGCTTATCAGTTATTGTAACTTCTTCGTCCCCCGAATTGAATGTAATTGTAAATTTATCATCATATAAAAATATCTTGTTGACAAACACATTAATAAGAGTTCTTCTATACACAATATTATCTTCATCGCCTTTGGCAATTTCAGTCAGGAAAGCTCTTACCTGCTTTTCGCTTATAACATTATGTCGGTTTTCCTCTTTATGTATTTGAGCTTCAAGTTCTTTTATTTCGCATTCAACTACATCTAATTCCTTAAAAATAATATCGCGGACATTTTCTTTATCGCAAGTACGCAAAGCGTCGAGCAGATTTCTTTCTTCTGTTTCTTTGGTCTTGCGCAATTCCTTTAATCTGTTGAGTTCCGAATCATCGTTGTAACTTTTTGATATGCTCACGACCTCGTAAGCTATCTTCTTGATATTAGACGGTGTTAACAGTTTTTTACACTCTTTTATAACAACGTCCTCTATATAGTCTTTATAGACCATTTTCTTTTTGCATGGTTTGGTTCGTCCAGAATTTTTGCATTTATAGTAATTATAAATTATTCCGCCTTTGCTTATTTTGTTTGAGCTATGACCAATCATAAGCTCTTTGCAGTGTCCGCAAAATAATTTCTGTGTTAATAAATACTCTGCTTTGGCTCTTGAACGGGCAGGTGCAACCTTATTAACCTTCATTCTGTCCGCAACTTTGTTAAATAAATCTTCATTTATTATCTGCGGAATCCCACCGGGCACTTCAATACCGTCATATATGTATATTCCCAAATACTTTCTGTTTTTTAATATTGCATTAAATGAATTCTTTTTAAATTCGCTTCCACGAGTATTTTTTATTTGTCTTGAGTTTAAATCATCACAAATATTCTTTATAGACATTCCGTTCGCATATTTTTCAAATATTTCCTGTACAATCGGAGCGGTCTTTTCATCGATAACGTATTTATGATTTTCAATTTTATATCCAAGAGGGGTTGTTCCGCCATTCGAGAGACACTTCTCAGCATTAACATTCATTCCACGAGTTACCTTTTGAGACAATTCATCAGAATAATATTGAGCAAAAGACATTAATATATTACGATGCATTATCCCTGATGGACCGTCGGTAAAGTTTTCTGTCGCAGATAATAACACTGCTCCGTTCTTATTTAATTCGAATTCATTCTCGGTGCCTTGCTTTAAATTTCTTCCAAAGCGGTCAATTGAGTAAACAACTACAACATCAAATTGTTTCTTTTTCGAGTCCTGAATCATCTTTCTGAACTGTACTCTGTCATCAGTTTTCCCCGATATCGCTCTGTCAATATACTCTTTAACAACAGTATAACCATGCTCTTTGCAATAGGCATGACAAACTTTAAGCTGCCCTTCAATACTTTCTTCGCGTTGCTTACTGTCGGAATACCGTGCATAAATTACTGCGAACATAGATGTATCTCCTTAAATGAAATGTGTTTGGTTAAAATTATAAGATGTTTGCATAAAAAAATCAACTGGTCATACAAATTTATTAAAAAAGCCAAGAGATATATACCTCTTGGCTAAAAAACAGATAAACTAGATATCAGTCTGTTTTTTTATTTTAAGAAAAAATTAATTAGTGCCAAAAGACCTTTTTGAGGTAATTCAAGTAAAGTTTT
>JAZOQS010000066.1:0-11186 GCA_045656205.1 Clostridia bacterium
TCCGCTCAATCTGATGAAAAACGGAAAAGCTGACTATGTTGTTTCCGGTCAGTTCTCCAAAAAAGCTTTTGAAGAAGCTCAGAAATACGGCGATGCAAAATGTATCGCAAGTTCTAAAGACAGAACTTTCGCTTACATACCTACCATCACTCCTGACATGGTTCGTGAAGATGCAGATTATGTTCACGTTTGCTACAACAACACAATTTTTGGTACAAAATATCCCGAAGTTCCCAATGTAGGCGACAAAGTGCTTGTTGCAGATATGTCCTCCTGCATTATTTCAGAGCCCGTTGATGTAACAAAATTCGGCGTTATTTACGCAGGTGCACAGAAGAATATGGCTCCCGCAGGTCTTACAGTAGTTATCGTAAGAGAAGACCTTCTCGGAAACGCAAGAGAAGATATCCCCACAATGCTTAACTGGCAGATTATGGCTGACAATGATTCTATGTATAACACACCTCCCTGCTATGCGATTTATGTTGCGGGTCTTGTGTATAAATGGATTCTTGGTCTCGGCGGCCTTGAAGCTATGAAAAAAATCAACGAAGAAAAAGCAGCTATCCTTTATGACTATCTTGATTCTTCTGAACTTTTCAAACCCGGTGCCGACAAAGATTACCGTTCAATGATGAACGTAACATTTGTTACAGGTAACGAAGAACTTGACAAAAAATTCTGTAAAGAAGCAGATGCCGCAGGTTTTAAAAACTTAAAAGGCCACAGAAGCGTTGGTGGAATGAGAGCTTCTATCTACAATGCAATGCCCACAGAAGGCGTTAAAGCTCTTGTTGAGTTTATGAAAAAGTTTGAAGCAGAAAACAAATAAGTAAAATAATTGGAGAGTATAAAAATGTTTAAAATACAGACACTTAATAAAATAGCCAAAGTGGGCACAGATAAGCTTGGCGAAGGCTATGATATTGCAGATACACACGAAAATCCCGATGCTATAATTCTCCGCAGCTTTAATATGCACGAAATGGAAATTCCCGAAAGTGTTCTTGGAATTGCGAGAGCAGGCGCGGGCGTTAACAATATTCCGATAGACAAATGCAGTGAAAAAGGTATTGTTGTTTTCAACACTCCGGGTGCAAATGCAAATGCCGTTAAAGAACTTGCAATTGCAGGGCTTCTTCTTGCATCAAGAAAAGTTACCGATGCTGTTGACTGGGCAAAAACTTTAAAAGGCGAAGGCGATGCAGTTGGCAAACTTGTTGAAAAAGGCAAGAGCAACTTTGCAGGCCCTGAAATTTATGGTAAAACCCTTGGCGTAATCGGCCTTGGTGCCATCGGCGTTATGGTTGCAAATGCGGCTTACCACCTTGGTATGGAAGTTGTAGGTTATGACCCCTACATTTCCGTTGATGCAGCATGGGGCATTTCAAGACACGTTGAAAAAGCAAATGACCTTGGTGCAATGCTTGCAAAATGTGATTACATATCTCTTCACCTGCCTCTTAACGACGGCACAAGAAATATGATAAATGCTGACCTTCTTGCAAAAGCTAAAGACGGTATCAGAATACTCAATTTCGCAAGAGGCGAACTTGTAAATACTCCTGATATTATTGCTGCACTTGAAAGCGGCAAAGTAGCAAGCTATGTGACAGACTTCCCCAATGATGACCAGCTCGGCGTTCCGGGAATCACAGCAATTCCTCACCTTGGCGCATCTACACCTGAGTCGGAAGACAACTGTGCAGTAATGGCTGCAAAACAGCTTAAGGATTTCCTTGAAAACGGTAACATCAAAAACTCCGTTAACTTCCCCAACTGCATAGAACCCAGAACAACAAAGAGCAGAATAGTTGTTGCTCACAAAAACGTTCCCAATATGATTTCAACTCTTACAGGTGTTTTATCCGAAAAGGGCATGAACATTGAACATCTTACAAACAAATCCAAAAAAGAACTTGCAATCACAATGATAGATACTGACGATGATATTTCAGCAGCAATCATTGATGAAATCAAGGCCACAAATGATGTACTGTCTGTAAGACTTGTTTAAGAATCTGACGGAATATGCAATAAAATAGTAAATCCGCAGCCTCGCTGCGGATTTCATTTAGCACAGAAAGGAGACCGTTATGGCGTTTGACGGAATTTTTGTCGGCTGTCTGAAAGACGAGCTTTCGTCACTTCTTGGCGGTGGCAGAATAGATAAAATATATATGCCCGACCGTGACAGCGTCATAATGGGCATCCGTAGTCTGGGCAAAAATTACAGACTGTTTTTAAGCAGCAATCCATCCATGCCCAGAATAAGTCTGACAAATCAGACAAGGGAATACCCGATTAATCCTCCCATGTTCTGTATGCTTCTCCGCAAGCATCTGACAGGAGGCAGACTTCTTTCCGTTTCCCAACCGGAAACTGAAAGAATAGTCGAGTTTTTGTTTGAAAGCAGAAACGAACTGGGCGATATAGTATCAAAGAAAATAATAGTTGAACTTATGGGCAGACACAGCAACATAATTCTGGTTGATGAAACAGATAAGGTGCTGGACTGCACAAGATGGGTTGACGCCTCGGTAAGCTCTGTCAGAACAGTGCTCCCCGGAATAACATACCAGCCACCACCGCCCCAGAATAAGCTTTCTCCGCTTGATGCAGATGAGGAGGATATAAAAGAAATTATTTTCTCCTGCCCAGCGGAACGGAAAATTGACGGATATATTCTGGAAAAGGTTGCAGGGTTTTCACCTCTTCTTGCAAGAGAGGCGGTTTTCAGGGCAGTAGGTAATACAGAAGCTTTTGCGGGCGAGCTTACAGCTGAAATGAAAGAAAATATTGCAGGTAAGCTGTGGGAAATAATTGTGCAGATTAAACGGGGAGAATATGCTCCGGGATTTGTGCTTGATGAAAACGGAAATCCATACGATTTTTCTGCAATAGAAATAAAACAGGTTGCATTTAAAAAAACAGAAAACATTTCGGAAATGCTTGACGATTTTTATATCGGGCGTGAGCTTCGGGGCAGAATGTCCCAGCAGAGCGGTGATATAATGAAAATTGTCACAAACCTTATTGAGAGGTATGCGAGAAAAGCTGCAATCCTGCATGAGGACATCAGAAATTCCGAGAAAAAAGACAAATTCAGACTTTATGGCGATATAATAACCGCCAATATCTATAAAATAAAAAAAGGTGACCGTCAGCTTGTGACGGAGAATTTCTACAGTGAAAAGTCGGAAGAAATTACCGTTCCGCTCGAAACGGAACTCACACCGGCAGAAAATGCACAAAGATATTTTGCGAGATATAACAAACTTAAAAACACAGCCGTTTTTGCTGCCGAGCAGCTTGAAAAAACAATGGCAGACATAGAATACTTAAAAACTGTTCAGATGTCGCTTGAAAACTGTGAAAACTTAAAAGAGCTTTCCGAAATAAAATCCGAGCTTGTAAGTGAAGGATATATTAAACGCGGCAAAACAAACGGCAAACAAAAAGAAAAAGCGGCAAGTCCGGATAAATTTATCAGCAGTGACGGGTTTGAAATACTTGTCGGCAAAAATAATAAACAAAATGATTATCTGACTTTAAAATTGGCGTCGGGTGCAGACATCTGGTTTCACACAAAAACTATACCCGGCTCTCATACAGTGGTGATAAGTGGCGGAAAAACAGTGCCGGACAGTACGCTGACAGAAGCGGCAATGCTCGCGGCATACTATTCAAAGGCGAGAGGGTCCGCTAATGTTGCGGTGGATTATACAACCGTTAAAAATGTTAAAAAACCTGCCGGAGCAAAAGCCGGCATGGTGATATATGTTGACTACAAAACAGCTTATGTTACGCCTGATGAAGCAAAAGTAAAGGAACTGAAGAAAATATGAAACTTGATATATTTGATTATGAGCTTCCGCAGGAGCTTATAGCACAGACTCCGCTTAAGGACAGAACTGCATCTCGTCTTATGGTGCTTGACCGCATAAATAAAGAGGTGGCGCACGACTGCTTTAAAAATATAAAGCAGCATCTGAAAAAAGGGGACTGCCTTGTTTTAAACAATACAAGAGTTATTCCGGCAAGACTTTACGGATGTCGTGAAGGTAGCGGCGGAAATGTTGAATTTTTGCTTTTAAACCGACTTTCAACAAACAGATGGGAAACGATTGTAAAACCGGGAAGAAAGTTAAGAGAGGGACACAGAGCCGTGTTCGGCAACGGGGAACTTGTGGCTGAAATTATAGAAGTTCTTGAAAACGGAAACCGCATAGTTGAGTTTGAATATGAAGGTCTGTTTGAAAATGTATTAGACAGACTCGGCGAAATGCCGCTCCCTCATTATATAACTGAAAGATTAGAGGACAAAGAACGTTACCAGACAGTTTATGCCAAATTTGACGGTAGCGCGGCAGCACCAACTGCCGGCCTGCACTTTACAAATGAACTGCTTGCTGAAATTGAGGAAATGGGAGTAAGCGTTGCTTATGTCACACTTCATGTGGGACTTGGTACATTCCGTCCGGTTAAGGTTGAAAATATTGAAGAACACGATATGCACAGCGAATGGTATTCTGTTCCGGTGGAAACTGCCGAAATTGTAAATAAAACAAAAGCGGCAGGAGGAAGAGTTATTGCAGTTGGGACAACCTCCTGCAGGACGCTCGAATCCGCGACAGACGAAAATGGAATACTTCCTGCAAAAAGCGATTCTACAAGCATTTTCATCTATCCTGGATACAAATTCAGGATGATAGACGCGCTTATAACAAATTTCCATCTTCCCAAGTCCACGCTGATTATGCTTGTGTCGGCACTTGCGGGATATGACCTTACAATGGAAGCATACCGAAAAGCTGTTGAAGAAAAGTACAGGTTTTTCAGCTTTGGGGATGCAATGTTTATAGGGTAGCGCTATTGACAAACTGCAGTAGTGTAATATATAATAATTTATCATAATAAATTCGGAGGAAATAAAATGGAACAGTACATAAAAGCGGCAACTGAAAAATTTGAAATGCTGCTGAAAAAACAGCTTGAAAGAAATGAAAGAATAAAAGCTACAAAAGATTTTATAGATTATAAAACTCTTGATAAAATTGTAATCGGTGTTGTTGGCGGTGACGGTATCGGCCCGGCAATCACAGCGGAAGGTCAGAGAGTTCTGGAACATCTCCTTGCAGATAAGGTCAGCGAGGGAAAAATTGAATTTAAAGTTATTGACGGTCTTACAATTGAAAACCGTGCAGCCGTTATGAAAGCAATTCCCGATGATGTGCTTGATGAAATCAAAAAATGTCACGTTATCTTAAAAGGACCTACAACCACTCCCAGAGCAGGTGATAAATGGCCCAATATTGAAAGTGCGAACGTTGCAATGAGAAAAGAGCTTGACCTCTTTGCAAACATCCGTCCCGTTAAAGTTCCTTCTCAGGGTATTGACTGGACATTCTACCGTGAAAACTCCGAGGGCAGTTATGCACTGGGCAGCGATGGTATGAATATTACTGACGAACTTGCAATGGACTTTTGTGTAACGACAACAGAAGGTACATACCGCATTGCAAAAGCAGCGTTTGATTATGCAAGAAAAACAGGTAAAACAAAAGTAACTGCAGTTACAAAAGCCAATGTTGTAAAAACAACAGACGGAAAATTCCTTTCCATCTGCAAAGAAGTTGCAAAGGATTATCCGGAAATTGAGTTTGATGACTGGTATATCGATATTATGACAGCAAAACTCATTGACGAAAAAAGACGTACAGGATTCCAGGTTCTTATTCTGCCCAACCTTTACGGCGACATTCTTACTGACGAAGCAGCAGAATTCCAGGGAGGCGTAGGTACAGCAGGTAGTGCAAACCTCGGTAAACGTTATGCAATGTTTGAAGCTATTCACGGCAGCGCACCCAGAATGGTTGAAGAGGGCAGAGCACAGTATGCTGACCCCTGCAGCGTTCTCCGTGCATGTGTAATGCTTCTTGAACATATTGGTGAAACTGCTATTGCATCAAAGCTTGAAAAAGCTCTGGATATCTGTATGTATACAGAAAAGAAACTCGTAATCACAGGCAGAGATACCGGTGCTACAAGCAGAGAGTTTGGCGATTATGTGCTTGAAACAATAAATACCCTTTAAAAAAGTGTTGACACAAAGGGAAACTGATATTATAATATTACCATAAACCAGAAAGGAATGATACCATGATAGATAAAATAAAAGAAATAGTTGCCCGTGAACTTATGGTTGACGAAGCTGATATTACACTCGAAACAGATATTTTAAATGACCTTGGCGCAGATTCACTTTCAGTGGTTGACCTTGCGATGGCACTTGAAGATGAATTTGAAATTGAAATGCCCGACGAAGAGCTTGAAAACATTAAAACTGTCGGCGACATTGTAAACTACATAAAAAATAATGGTTAAAAAAATTAGGCCTCTGCATTCGGCGGTTGGTCTTAGGGAGAAATCGGTTCCCAAACCGTATTTTTAGTTTATACTGCATCAAAAAACCACGTAATACGTCAGTATTACGTGGTTTTTAATCTTTGTCTTATTCTAAAAATCCGCTTTTGGGAACTGCACGCGCATCCGGAAAATCTTTATTTTGAGTGCAGAGCAAGGAAAAATATTGAAGTAATCCTGGCGGATTTCAAAATGTTTTGACGCAGCTATGTGCCAAAATAATGGTTTTCGGACGAATGATCCCTAAAACCATCCGCCGAATGCAGAGGTTTTTTTAATGTGATATAACGGAACATTCTCCGCCAAAAAGATTCAGTACGTCCTGTTCTTTCATGCCGTGCGGTGTTTCAATTGACATTACAAAACGGATTTTTGTGCCGTTATCGTATCTGTGCATTGTTGTGCTTTCAACACTAATGTTGTTTGCTTTAAGCAAGCCCTCAATCTGCTCCTGCATATCATCGGCATATTCGGTTAAAATACTGAGCTGTTTTGCGGTGTGACCTTTCATCCAGCCAAAGTTTCTGAAAATTGTCTGAACAAACAGAATGATAAGTGATGTTGCAATACCTTCAAAATAAAGACCACAGCCAATTGCCATACCGATACCTGAAGTAGCCCAGACACCTGCCGCAGTTGTAAGCCCTGATATTGCACGGTTATGTACAAATATCATTCCTGCACCAAGAAAACCTATGCCGGAAACTACCTGCGCGGCAATTCTTGTGGGATCTCCGTCAGATGAAGCATATTGAGATACAATCATCATAAGTGCTGAAGCAGCTGCCACAATAAAATGAGTACGGATACCTGCTTCTTTTGCACGATTTTTTCTTTCAAATCCAATGAGAAAACCGCAGATGCCCGCAACAAAAACTCTGAAAATCATAAAAAAATGAACTTCGAAATCCATACTGGCACCTCCTTTTTATATAAATATAATCCAATATTATACAACAAAAGTCAGATTATTGCAAGTCTTTTTTTTGCATTGCGTCCCTGAGCTTTGAAACAGCCTTTTTTTCAAGCCTTGATACATATGACCTTGATATATCAAACTTTCTTGCTACTTCACTTTGTGTCCATTCTTTCTGTCCTCCAAGACCAAACCGAAGAGAGATTATTTCCGCCTCACGATCTGTGAGGATTTTTTTTATATATTCATACATTCTTGAGGTTTCTATCCGTGTGGCTACCCGTTCGGAAACCTCGGGAGAGGTATCTTCCAGAATATCCATAAGCGAGATTTCGTTGCCCTCGCTGTCAACGCCTATCTTGTCATTTATGGACACCTCGTTCTGAAATTTTTTATTGCCGCGCATACTCATAAGTATTTCATTTTCAATACATCTTGCTGCATAGGTAGCAAGTTTTGTTCCTTTGCCCGGCTTAAAACTTGAAATCCCTTTTATAAGTCCTATTGTACCTATTGATATCAGGTCATCACTATCCTGAACGGAAGATGAATATTTTTTTGCCAGATGTGCGACCAGTCTTAAATTTCTCTCAATCAATATGTTTTTTGCCTTTTCGTCACCGGAGAGCATCAGATTAATATATTTTTCTTCCTCGGCGTTTGAAAGCGGTTTTGGGAAATTGCTTTTTCCACCGATGTATCCAGCGAAAAACCATACATTGACCGCTATAACTGCAAGTAGTGACAGCACTGTTTCTAACATTATTACCCTCATTTCTGCATTTTTTTACATTATATTCGCCATGCAGGAATTTAATTACCCGGTTTATTAAGTAATAAAACCGGACAAAGCTTAATAAACATATATAAATAAATTTCGGAGGGTACATATGAGTAAACTGCAAATTAATATCGAGCCGGTGCTCCGTATATTGCCGCAGAAAATTTCACTTGCTGTTGCAAAATACGATGTTGAAGAAATAAGGCTTATTGCCAATAAACCTGTGACGGTTTTTATGGATGGTACAAGTTATTACATCAGTGCCGTGGGGGATATAACCCCCTCTTCGGGAAGCGGAATCAGCGTGACTGCATCTGCTGTGAATGAGGTTTTTAAAGCAGCGTGCGGTGGTTCGGTTTATGCCGTGGAGGAGGAACTTCGCCACGGATTTGTCACAATAGAGGGTGGACACCGCGTGGGTATATGCGGAACGACTGTTTTAAAATCCGGAGAAGTTACATATATAAAGCACATTTCTGCTCTTAATATCAGGGTTGCAAAACAAGCCATCGGAAGCTCGAAAGATGTTATGCCGCTTATATATGATAAATTTGCGCGAAACACACTTATAGTATCCCCGCCGGGTTGCGGTAAGACGACCCTGCTTCGTGACATTGCTCGGGTGCTGGGCAGCAGGTATAAAATCGGAATAGCAGACGAACGGAGCGAAATTGCGGCATCCTATATGGGAATACCCCAAACAGATGTGGGGGAGAAAACGGTTGTAATGGATTTGTGCCCAAAAGCTCAGGCAATAAATATGCTCATCCGGACAATGGGAGTGGAGCTTGTGATTACAGATGAAATAAGCACTGCGGAGGACGTCAGGGCGATTAAAAACGCATTTGGTTCGGGAGTGAAGGTTATTGCATCGGCACACGGCTACTGTGTATCTGACATAACAAGTCACCCACTTTTGTCGGAGCTGACACAAAGAGGGTTTGAAAGAATTATCACACTAAGCCGGAGATTCGGCGTCGGAAGTATTGAAGAGGTGACACATTTTGACAGTTAAATTAATTTGTTCGGCTGTAATAATTCTTTCCTGCAGTTTAATCGGAATCAGACTATCCGAATCAATGCACAAAAGGGTGCGAAGCCTTTCAGCCATTCTTGCGGCAATCGGACATATTGAAAGCTGCATAGGTACAATAAGAATGCCTCTTGGGGAGATATATGACTCGCTGTCTGAAAAAAATGGCGTGATAGGGGATTTTTTTTCAAAACTCAGTCCCGGGGAAAGATGGGATAAGCACATAGATGTTTTTGACGGACTTTTGCCTCAGGACAAGACAGCAATCTTAAATTTGTCCGAAAAACTCGGAGCCTATGAATCGGAAAGACAGCTGGACGAGATAAAGCTGACTAAAAATCTGCTGAATGATGCACTGTCAAAAGCAAAAAAAGATGTGGCTGAAAATTCCCGCGTATACCGTACCATGAGTTTTTTTGCAGGAGTGGTAATCGCTGTTTTGCTTGTATGAGGTTAAGCTATGGGAGTTGATTTAATATTTAAAATAGCCGCAATCGGCATCACGGTCACTGTTCTTCAACAACTTCTTATGCGGTCGGGCAGAGAAGATCAGGCAATGCTTACAACTCTTGCGGGGCTTATTGTTGTTCTGCTTATGGTGCTCAGTGAGGTTAAAACTCTTTTTGACACCATAAAAAGTCTGTTTGACCTATGATGCAGGATATTACGGTTGTCTGCATTATTGCAGTAATTGCATCTGTACTTACACTTGTACTCAAAAAAGACAGACCGGAATTTTCTGTTATTATTGCAATTGCGGCAGGAGCTATAATTATTTTTATGATTTTACCTGCTGCCGAAGGTGCCGCAAAACTTTTTGTCAGCATATCGGAAATTGCAGGAATAGGCAGCGAATATATTTCTGTGATAATAAAGTCCTGCGTGATAGCAATTGTGAGCGGCGTTTGTGCATCCACCTGCAGAGATGCCGGAAACAGTTCGCTTGCTTTAAAACTTGAAATTGCCGGCAGAATTACAATAATTGTGTTGGCTATGCCAGTGATAAATACGCTTTTAAATGTTATACTTTCGGTGATAAAATGAAAAAAATAATTTACTGTTTTCTGCTGGTGCTTGTGCTGATATCCTTCGGGACATCTGCAATGGAGACGGACGAAATAATTGAAAAACAGCTTGAAATTTCGGGAGCGGACGACATATACATAAATGATGAAATAAACTTCGGACAGCTGGCGGGAGACATTATATCCTTTGAGTCTCCGTCATCAGACAAAGTGATAAATATCTTCTTTTCAAAGCTTTTCGGAGCCTTTAAAGAAAGCATATCCCTTTGTCTGTCGGTGGTTCTGATTGTCGTTGTGCTGAGCATTATTACAAATGCCGCAGGTGAAAATGCGGCGTTGTTTGATGTTTCGTTCTATGTTTGCTATATAGTTGTTTTTATGATGGGAGTTGTCAGCTTTGACAAGGCTTGTGATATTGCAAGAACATCAATAGATGAGCTGAACTTTTTTATGAAAGCGTCCATTCCGGTGCTTGGCAGTCTTATGACGGCGTCGGGAGGAGTTGTCAGAACTGTAATGGTAGGCGTGTCGGTTATGGCTATTTCAACAACTGTGAGTGTTATAAGTAACATCCTTTTTCCCGTCAGCACCATGAGCGCGCTTATAAGCGGTATAGGCGGATTAAGCAGGGACAACAGCCATAAAGGGTTCCCTTCAGCACTAAAAAAAGCATCTGTCTGGGGACTTGGCATTATCACTACAATATTTACAACAATTATGAGCACCAGAAGTTTTGCGGCTGTAAATCTGGACAATGTAACGGGGAGAACCGTCAAATATGCCGCCGGAACGTTTGTGCCGGTCGTAGGAGGAATGCTTTCCGAGACGCTTGAAAGCATAATTGCCTGTGGCAGACTTGTAAAAGGAGCGGCAAGCGGAGCGTCCGTGATTGCAATTTTAATTCTATGCCTGTCACCGATAGTTCAGCTTGTGGCAATAATTGCAACATATAAATTCACGGCACTTATTATAGCACCCATATCAGGAGGAAGACTGTCTGTCGCA